>NZ_KV838100.1:194339-203639 GCF_001838645.1 Neisseria sp. HMSC70E02
TTGTCCTGATTTAAATTTAATCCACTATAAAAAGTCCTCAAGCAGGCTTTGCTGATTTATGACGTAATGGGATAGAGGGAAGGAAAGAGAAAAACGACCCGAAAGGGTCGTCTGGGAAGCAGAATAACGCACTAAGGCAGCCGGAACCAAAGATAGATACATAAAAGTATCCAAGCGATGAAGGCTTTTCTGAGAATAACACGCAGGATTTGGGTGCCGTCGGCAGGCTTATTTTCATGTTTATTTTCATCAAAAAGTCCATGAAAATTATTTTGTGGTAAGTAGTCATGAGCAGGGTTGTTTTGAAAATCATCGTCCATTATTAACTCCTTTTGAAATTGCATTTGGCAGGTCGTCTGAAACCGGATTACAGATCGTATTTTTGTTTCAGTTCAGCCAATTCCTGTTCGGTTTCTCATTTCCCGAATTCATCAAACTCCATGGCTTACTTTTTCACTCTGACCGAGCGCAAGTGCTTGAATTTGCCTTTGTCGATCAGGAAATAATGATGACCGAATTGTTCTGAACCGTCCTTATCTTGTAAGTGTCCCTCAAGACAACCGGAGGCGATGACCAGGTTACTCTTCGGATCGGAACGGAAGTCGCCGTCCTCATCAATATCTCCGCAGCCTAACAGCAGATCGCCCAATTGAATCGGCGTTCCCGTGGTATTGTCAATTGCACCCGCTTCGATACAGCCTGACGTGCCGCAACCGAAACCGAAAGTGGAATATTTGCCGGCGGCGTTGGGACGGTTTTCTGCTAAAACCTCACGCAGCCGGGTGCGGAACGTACGGGCGTAATGGTCTTTCATGTTAAGTTTGGCAGTTTTGCCGTTGAAGGTATTTTTTGTCGGATAGCCGTCGAAGCGGTAAATTTTTTGCTTTTGAGCGCGTTCGAACTGGGCTTTGGTCATGGTCAGCTCCGGACCTGCAACAGCAGTGAATGGAACGAGTAATAAGACCGTCAAAATACAGCTTGGTTTCATCATATACTCCTTTATAGAGTCTGTTGTAGATTTGATATTCAAGAAGAACATCATGACAGTGTTGCTAAAAAATTGTATTCCCCGTCATTAGAAACGTTGTCGTAAACGATAATGTTTCATATCCCCTTAGGTGTAAAAAATTCTAGCACTGTTTTGTCGCCATTGACTGCTGCCCGTATACCGTTGAATGCGCCTGCTCGGATAAAGACACGGACTATCGGGGCAAGCAGTTTCAGGTGCCCGCACTTTGTCCGATTTTGACTTGACCGTTTGCTGATATGTTTATCTTGTCAAATTCTGTTTTTCAGTTTGTATTTCAGTTAGTAAGCCAGTAATAGGCATTCCATTTTTTTGAGCATGCAGAGCCCATTTTTCTGCTTCATATAATTTGTTTTTATCTTTACTGTCTTGGTAATGATCAAAGAATATATAGGCAAGATCATGTTGTGCTTGAGTATTGCCCGACTCAGCGGCCCGAATTAACCAAAATATAAATTTATCTTGGTTAAACTCATAAAAAGCAAAATAATGAGCTAATTTTGATGCTGCTTGACCATTACTAGAAGAGGCATCGATTTTTAACTTTTCCAGCTCGGCTTTAGAAATATACACGCTGTCATTTAATGACATATTGGCATCAGATTGCATGTGTCTCTCCTTGCCGTAGGAGGGGTTGCAAGATAACAAAAATATACCTAGCAAAATGATTTTAAGGGTCATATGGTTTGAATGTAACTTGTTTCCCTTCATTTCTCGCTCCTCCTGATGTAGAACCCGGCTTGCACCGATTATCTGGATAGTCTTTTATCTGTCTAAGATTTGTGGTGGTTCATTTTTCAGACGACCTTTTTGTATAGTGGATAAATGAGTTTGTTCATGGACTGATAGAAAACGAGATACCCGTCCGCCGTCACTCCTGCTTGCGCGGGCTTAACGGCCGGCTGGCGTTTCTATTTTCATTCTCGAAGCAAATCTCAATCCTCTTTTTTCTCCAACGCGGCAAAGGCGGCCTTCATGGTCGGGTTTTTGCGCACTAATTTTTTGACGGTCAGGTCGGTTGCTTTGTTGTTGGCGAGGCGCAGGTTGTTTTCCGAAGAAAGCAGGGCTTCTTTAGTTTTTTGCAGGTGGCTGATGGTTTTGTCGATTTCGTCGATGGCGGTTTGGAACTTGCGGCTGGCGAGTTCGTAATTGCGGGCGAAATCGGTTTTGAACTTGTCCAAGTCTTCTTCAAAATGCGTGATGTCGATGTTTTGCGCGCGCATTTGTGCCAATTCTTGTTTGTATTTCAATGAATTGAGCGCGGCGTTGCGCAACAGGGAGACGATGGGGATAAAGAATTGCGGGCGCACGACGTACATTTTCGGGTAGGCGTAGGACACGTCGACGATGCCGTTGTTGTAGAGGTCGCTGTCGGCTTCCAAGAGTGAGACGAGTACGGCGTATTCGCAGTTTTTTTCTCTGCGGTCTTTGTCCAACTCTTTGAAAAAGTGTTCGTTTTTCTTTTTGGTGGCGGTTTCGTCGTTTTCGTTTTTCATCTCGAACATGATGGAGATGATTTCGTTGCCTTCTTCGTCGGTTTCGCGGTAGATGTAGTCGCCTTTGCTGCCGGTTTTGGCGTTGTTGTCCTTGCCGAATACGGCTTGGGGAAAGGCGGTGGTGCGGATGCGGTTGAATTCGGTTTCGCAGTGCTGCTCAAGGCTTTCGCCTATCATTTTGGTGGACTGTTTGGCTTTGAAATCTTTATAGAAGGCGATGGTTTCGTCTTTTTGTTTGAGTTCGGCCTCGTATTTTTCGCGCAGGCTTTGTTTTTCCAACTGGTTTTCTTTGGATTGCAGCATGAGCTGCGTGTTCAAATTGCCCAATTCGCGCTCTTTTTCGGCAACAGCTTTGGTGATTTCCAGCTCTTTTTCCATGTTTTTCGCCGTTTCCAGCGATTTTGCCTGCGCTTTCAATTCGGCAATCAATTTATCCTGTTCGGCGATTTGCGCTTTCAGACGACCTTCGATTTCGGCGGCGGCGAGTTTGCTGTCTTTTTCGTAGGCGTTGATTTGGTTGGACAGGGCGGCGATTTCGTGGTTTTTGTCGGCTAGGATTTTGTCGAACTGATTTTGCGCCTGCGCTTGGGCAAGCTGCATATCGCTTTGAAACTGCATCTGCGCCTGTTGCAGGCGCTCGTGGATTTCGGTTTGAAATTCTTGGGTGCGGACTTGGTTCAGGATGTCGGCGTAACTGGCTTCGTTGACGGTAAACGCGGTGTGGCAGTGCGGACATTTGATTTCGTGCATGGCGGGTTTCCCTTGTATTTGAAGCGTGTGATTTTAGCAGAAAGGTCGTCTGAAAAAGTTTTAGCGAAACTCGCTGCGCTCGTTTTGGCGAAACCCTTACGGGTTTTCAGACGACCTCGTCGCTTCAAATTCAATCGCAAGTTACGTTGCCGATATCAAGACTGAAATCGTGAAATTCGTTGAGCGTGCTGCGGTGGCCGATGCTGATGATGATGCTCTGCGGCAGTTTTTGTTTCAGGGCGCGGTAGAGCAGGGCTTCGGTCGGTTCGTCCAAAGCGGCGGTGGCTTCGTCGAGCAGGATAACTTTGGGCTGCGAGAGCAGGGCGCGGACAAAGGCAACGCGTTGCAGTTCGCCGGGGGAGAGTTTGTGTTGCCAGTCGTCGGTTTTGTCTAATTTATTAATCAAATAACCTAAGCGGCAAGTATTCATGGCTTCGGCTAGCTCAGGATGCTGTTTGTCGATGTCAGGATAACAAATCGCGTCGCGCAGGCTGCCTTGCGCCGTGTATGGGCGTTGCGGCAGGAAGAGGATGTCTTGATGCGGCGGACGGCTGACTTTGCCGCTGCTGCCGAACGGCCAAAGCCCTGCCAGCGCGCGCAGCAGCGAGGTTTTGCCACAACCGCTCGGGCCGCGTATCAGTAGGGAATCGCCGCTTTTGAGGTTGACGTTGATGCCGCTCAACAGGATTTCGCCGTTGTGGCGGAACAGGGCGACGTTTTCCAGTGAGAGGTCGTCTGAAACTTCGGTAATGTCGGGTTGCTGCGCGCTGTGTTGTTCTTCCATACTCAACAAGAATCCGTACAGACGCTCCAATCGGGCGCGGTAGGCGGTGAATTTGTTGTAGAACATTCGAAAAAAGGAGAGGGCGTTTTGCAGTCGGGCGAAGGCTTGGACGGTCTGCTGAATGTCGCCGATTTTGATTTGTCCGGCAAACAGGCGCGGGGCTTGCAAAATAATGGGGAAGAGCTTGATTCCGTTAGTAAACATATCGTTAAAGCCGCTTAAGCAGACGCTTTGGCGGGCGATGCGCCAACGGTTGCGGATGATGGCTTTGAAGCGGTCGGCAAGCTGATCGTGTTCGTGTTGTTCGCCGCTGTAAAACGCCACGCTTTCGGCGTGGTCGCGCACGCGGATGAGGGAGTAACGGTAGTCGCCGTTGAGTTTTTCGTTTTCATAGTTGTAACGAATCAACGGGTTGCCTATCCACATGGCGATAAAGGTCGCCAAAATCACAAACATATAGACAAACCAAACGATGCCGTGCGGAATGTCGAAGCCGAACACGGTCAGGATGCCCGCCAAGCCCCACAAAACGACGGCAAATTCGAGCGAGGTAACGACCGAATTGACCATGCCGCGCACAAATTCTATGGTCGAAGTGATGAAATCCTGCGCGTCTTGTTGGATACGTTGGTCGATGTTGTCCGGCGCATGGCGGCGCATTTGCAGGCGGTAGTAGTTTTTGTCGGCAAGCCAGCGCGTTGTCAGCACTTCATTGAGCCGCTCCGACCATTTAATCGCCAAGCCTTGATCGAGAAAGTCGTTGACGACGTTGTTAAATGCCCGCACCAGCACCACGCCCGTGTTCATCGCTGCAAACATCCAAAACGCGGAGGCGTTCAAATCCTGCATCGAGTCGTAAAGCCCTTTGGACATAAAGGTACTCAATACATTCAGCCGCACTTCGGTTAACAGCAGCGCAATCATCGCCGTAATCAGCAGCAAGACTTTGACCGCGCTTTTCGGCGTTAGGCACAGCCGCAGGATATAGGCAAACTCACGCCCGAAGCGCGTTTCGCGTGCCAAAAACAGAATCACCGCCGAGGCGGCGGCGACCATCAATAAGGTCTGTAACAGCCAAGACGGCGTGGAATAAAGCTCGATTTGCCATTTTTGCATGTGCATTGTCTCTTGAGGCAGGCCAGCGGGCAGGGGTCGTCTGAAACCCGGATTCTCTGCTTAATAAAATAATTTATAATTACTATAGAAAAAGTTTTGATTTATGTTGTATTTTTGTTTTTACAAATAGTTATCATCACTTTTTATAGAAAAGCAGAATGTTATCAAATATAATTCCGCAGCAAAATTACTTTGTGATTTTTAACGCTTATTGCAATAAAAATAACCCACCTCAGAGACAGAAGGAATCTATGAACAGCAAATTAGCCCTGATGCCGCTTTTGATTATGAGCGCGTTTTCTTATGCCGCCGATGAAGCGACACCTGAAACCCCTGTGCAACAGCAGTTGCAGGAAGTTCATGTCCGCGCCGACGCCAAACGCGTCAAAGCTGCCCGTTCTTACTCCATCGCCAGCGACGGCGACTTGCGCGACCGCGTGAACTTGGGACTACTTGGTAAAGCCAATGCTTTCACAGCGCCGATTACGGTTGTCAATTACGATGAAAAAGTATTGGAAAACAACGCATCCCGTACATTAGTCGATACAATCGCCAAGAACGATGCCTCTACCATGCAGTTCGGCGGTGAAAGCAACACCATTCAAGGCGTCTATGTCCGTGGTTTGCAACTTGATGCCCGCCAGTTTAGTATCAATGGCTTGGCAGGTCTTTATTCTTATTACCACACCCCGACTGCCGGCGTTTCTTCTGCACAGTTGATTAAAGGTGCTTCAAGTTCCACTGTCGGTATGGACCCTGAAGGTGCAGCAGGTTCTTCTGTCAACATCGAAACCAAAAAAGCATCCGATGAAGGCAACCGAAAAATCGGTTTAGCGGTTTTCAGTAAAAATCGTACCGAAGGCGCAATCGATATCGGTCAGCGTTTTGGTGAAAACAAACAGTTTGGCATCCGTTTCAATGGTAAATACCGCAAAGGTGAAACCGCCCGTAAAGGTTATAAGGAAGATAATCAGGAATTTGCATTAAATACTGATTATCGTGGTGAGAAATTACGTCTGTCTTTCGATTCGATGTATAACCACCGTAATACAGAGGGAGGTCGTGCGCGTATTCATGAAATGCAGGATCTTAACTTTGCCATGCCTGCCGCACCGAGCGGCAAAACCCTGCTTGTCCCGTCTTGGCAGGAGCAAACTACTAAGACCATGACGAATGCACTGACTTTCGAATACGATACTGACTACAATATGCAGATTAGCGGTGGTTTAGGTTATATGGAGTCTGTGTATAAAGGTTCGTTTACACAACTGCTCATGAAAAACCGTGCAAAAGGCGGTAATTTAGGTAATTACACGGCGCAGGCCGCACAACCGTTTGAATTCCTTTCACGCACAACAAGCGGTAATTTGAAAGCGCGTGGTGAATTTGAAACCGGTCCGGTTGTTCACAATTGGGCTACCTCATTCGATTATATTAAACGACACCGCGACCACGATCAGGGAACGCGCAACGGCGATGCCTTGGATACCAACATCTACAACCCTGTTTTCCCTGTTACCCACCGCAACAATCCTGCCAATATACAAGGCACAGAGCATACGACTTATGAGACTCCCAGCCTTGCAATATCCGATACTTTGGGTTTCGCGGATAATACTATCCGTTTAACCTTGGGCGGACGTTATCAATGGGTAAAACAAACTGCTCATCCAAATTTGACAGGCAATGCAAAAACTGATGCAAACCGCCGCTCTTCTACTGTGAAGTTCAGCAAAAAACGGTTCAGCCCGATGTTTGCAGCGGCTTGGGTGCCTAATACTGGTATGGTAGTGTATGGAAACTATATGCAAGATTTGGAACCGGGTGCGACTAACGAGGATACTGGAGAAATGTCCAAACCTCGTGTCAGCAAACAGATTGAAATGGGTGTACGAAAAAACTGGGGTGATGTTGTAACCAGCCTGAACGCTTTCCAAATCGTCCGTCCGGGTTATTGGCGCAACACGCAAGAGCAGCATGGTAAAGAAATCAACCGTGGTGTTGAGTTTAATACGTATGCCAACCTGATGAATAAAACCCTTCGTCCGAGCTTTGGCATTATGTATCTGAAAGCGCAGTTGAAGGATTATCCGCGTTACAATAATACTTTAACAAATGGTAATCAGGTTGCTAGCCCGCGTGTTATTGCCAAAGCAGGTATCGAATGGGATACGCCATTTGTTGAAGGTCTGACTTTGAAAAGCAATATCCAATACTACGGTAAGTCTTTCCAAGATACTGAACGCCAATATAAACTGCCGTCCTATACCTTGGTTGACGTAGGCGCGCGCTACAAAACCAAGCTGGGCAAAAATACCCTGACCGTCAGCAGCTCGGTGGAAAACCTGTTCAATAAAAACTACTGGCAGGTACAGCGCGGCCAATACGACCGCAGCTTCGCCGTAGTCGGCATGCCGCGTACTTATTGGCTGAAAGCGGAATTGGATTTTTAATATCCAAACAGGCAATTAGTATAGACAAAGGTCGTCTGAAAATCCTCAATCAGGGTTTTCAGACGACCTTTTATATTGTTGTTTGAATGGGGCAAGTGATATGACCTATCGTAGAACGGCACCCCATTAATCACAACGCAGAGACAATGGTTTAGAGGGATTCCCAAACGTTGGCAGCTTCTTCGGAGAAATGTTGCCACGCGGGCAATGTTATGGAAGTTGTTGTTTCCAATGCGCCAGCAGTTGCTTGAGGATTTCAGACTGCTCGTGACCGTCGTTAATGGCAGTTTCAAGCCAACGGCAGGCTAAGGCTGTGTTGCGGCGGACGCCTGTTCCGTGGAAATAGAGGCAGGCGAGGTTGTATTGCGCCATTGTGTCTTTTTGCTGCGCCGCCTGCGCGAACCATTTGGCGGCTTGGGTATAGTCGGTCTCTGTTCCATGACCGTTGTAGTACATCATGCCGAGATTGGTTTGCGCTTTGCTGTGCCCCAAATCTGCCGCCTGCTGATAGAGCGTCAGCGCTTCGGCATGGTCGGGAGCGCGGTTCAGACCGTAATGGGCGGCAAAAGCCAGCTGATAGAATTGCTCCGCCTGTTGGCGTTGCAGCGCGTGTTCTTTGGCTTGGGGATAGTTTTGCTTATTGTTCAGGGCAATGTCCGCGAGTAGTTTTTGGTGTGCGGCAAGATTGCCCAAATCAGCGGCAAGCTGATAGTAATGGCGCGCTTTGGAGGGTTCAGGAAGGATGCCCAGTCCGTAGCGGTAGATATCGCCAAGCAAACGCAGCGCTTCGGGATGATTGCGGCGTGCGGCTGCTTTGGCGTAGCGGCGTGCTTTATCCGTGTCTTTCGGGATGTCTTTGCCCAGCAGATGGATTTCTGCGAGCTTGGCGTAAGCATCGCTGCTGTTTTGTTTGGCGGCGGTTTCCAGCCATTGGATGGCTTTGTCGGGGTGGGTCGGGAGCAGGATTTCCGCAAGGGCGACCTGTGCAGGCGCGATGTTGTCACTTGCCGCGATGTACAGGTGTTGGGCGGCTTGTTCAAGGTCCGGTGCCACGCCTTGACCGAGCTTGTATTGCAATCCGAGCTGCCAATTGGCAGGCGTAAATCCTTGTTTGGCGGCAAGTTGGTAGAGCTGGTGTGATTGGGGATAATCGGGCGGCGAGGTGTATTGGCAATGCTGGCCTAAGAAATATAGGGCTTGGGGATTTTGCTGACGCGCGGCAAGTACGGCCCAATCGACCGCTTCTTCGTGCTGACCAGCGTCATGATAAGCGCGCATCAGCTTGAGCTGCGCTTCGATAATGCCTGCCTCTGCCAATTCCCGATAGGAGGGAAGCAGGGTATTGAGCGGCATGCCTTGTGCTTCTTGGATTTGAAGAAGGTTGTAGCTGGCGTAGGGATGACCGTCACGCGCCGCTTGCTGCATCAGGCGTATGCCGGCTTCACGGTTGGCAGGTATGCCTTGTCCTTGCAACAGGCAGCCTGCAAGATGGAATTCTGCTTCCGTATGCCCTTCGTCTGCCGCTTTTTGCAACAGAGGGACTGCGGCGGCAAAATCGGGCGGGATTTGGGTCATGAATGAGTGAGCTTCCCGGAATAGTGTATCGGCGGTTGTTGTATTCATTTTATTGTATATGTTTTGAATTTTATAGTGGATTAACTTTAAACCAGTACG
>NZ_KV838100.1:203739-230193 GCF_001838645.1 Neisseria sp. HMSC70E02
CTTGTCCTGATTTAAATTTAATCCACTATATAAAACGGACGCTGTAAGTGTTTGTTTGAGAGTTGCGGTATTTTACCAGAAATTACCTGATTATTCATTCCGTTGTAATAAATTTTGTCGGGCAAATGCCTTAATGTGAATGCCGCCGGGCATTCTGTGCAAACCGGCGGCATTTTGCTGTCGTTTTATTTTTTCAACATCTTTGCTGCTTCGACGGCGTAATACGTCAGGATGCCGTCGGCGCCGGCGCGTTTGAAGGCGAGTAGGCTTTCGAGTATGACTTTTTCGCCGTCCAGCCAGCCGTTTTGAATCGCTGCCTGAAGCATGGCGTATTCGCCGGAAACCTGGTAGGCGTAGGTCGGTACGCCGAACTCGTCTTTGACGCGGCGGACAACGTCAAGATAGGGCAGGCCGGGTTTGACCATCACCATATCCGCACCTTCCTGAATGTCAAGGGCGACTTCGTGCAGGGCTTCGTCGGTGTTGGCGGGGTCCATTTGGTAGGTTTTCTTGTCGGCTTTGCCCAAATTGCCGGAACTGCCGACCGCATCGCGGAACGGGCCGTAAAATGCGGAAGCATATTTGGCTGAATACGCCATGATGCGGGTGTGGATGTGTCCCGCGTCTTCAAGGGCTTCGCGGATGGCGAGGATGCGGCCGTCCATCATGTCGGACGGGGCGACGACCTGCGCGCCTGCGTCGGCGTGGCACAAGGCTTGTTTTACCAAAACTTCGATGGTTTCGTCGTTGAGGACATAGCCGTTCGCATCGGTCAGCCCGTCTTGCCCGTGGATGGTGTAGGGGTCGAGGGCGACGTCGGTCATGATGCCGAGTTCGGGGAATTTCTCGCGCAGGGTGCGCACGATGGTCGGTACGAGTCCTTCGGGATTGTAGGCTTCTTCCGCCAAGTCGGTTTTATTTCGGGTAACGACGGGAAAGAGTGCCAGCATGGGGATGCCGAGCTTGAGGGCTTCTTCGGCGGTGAACAATAATTTGTCCAGGCTTTGCCGTTTCACGCCGGGCATGGAGGGGACGGCTTCTTCCTGATTGCTGCCTTCAAGTACGAAGACGGGGTAAATCAAATCATCTGCGGTCAGGGTATGCTCGCGCATCAGGCGGCGGGAAAAGTCGTCTTTGCGCATACGGCGCATACGGGTGGTGGAAACGTAACGCGGTGGGAAATTCATAATCGTCCTTTGTCCTTCTGGAAACGGCTGAATCGGCAGGAGAAATGTTTTCAGACGACCTCTTTGCAAGCAGGGGTCGTCTGAAAATGGGTTTGCGACAGTTTACGCCGTTTTGATGAATTACTCAAAACTTGCACAGAGTGTCGAAAAATCAGTCTTTTACTTTTCTGATGGCTTTAACCGTTTTGGAAATCGAGTCGATTTTGTCAGGTTTGGGCATATTGCGCTCTTCCTCGCGCAAGCCTTCGGCATCCAACGGCTCGATATTTTTCATGGCTTCGCGGTAGGCGGTAGGACTGAGTTTTTCTTGCGTGATGCGCCATACTTTGCGGCCGTTGGTACGCGTTTCCGATGCGGTCCACAAGCCGATTTTGTGGTAATAGAGCAAAACACTTTCGGCAAGGGCCTTCATGTCGGTATTGGGTCTGCCGCTGCCGATGCTGCGGCCGATACGGTTGTTGCGTTGGTCAACTGCCTGATCCGCGAGATAACGGCTGAAATAGTTGATTTTCCCTTCGCGGATTTTGATGTCGGCAAGGTAGGCATTACCTGCTTCTTCGGCGATTACGTTGTCGAATTGGGAGGTAATGGCGGCTTGCCACAGGGCTTGGCGCACGGCATTGACCTGTGTGCCTTTGCCATCTCCGTTGGCAGTATCGTCTAAGCCGCTGCGGTAGGCAAAACGCGTGGCATTGCTGCTGATATTGAAGGAGCCTGTGTCTTCCATGCCGATGGCTTGCGCCGCTACGGGGTGATTGAGGGCGAATTGGGTAATTTTGCTGCGCCGGGTTTGATCTTCTTCAAAGGCAGTCTGACAGCCGGAGAGCAAGATGGAAGCAAGTAGGATGCATTTAAGATGTGTTTTAAATTTAATCTGAGCCATGATATGAGCCGTGATGAAAATATTATTTTATTGATGATATACTGCTTATGTAACATACAATTACATATTGTAGCAAAATATTTTTCATACGGGCGCTTTATTGTATCAGCGGTCTCTTGTATTAGGGTAAAAGGTCGTCTGAAACCGGCTTTAGGCGGGACGGTTTCAGACGACCTTTTCTTGTGTATGGCTGATTCAGCCTTGATGGGAAAAGTTTTCCGCAGCTAATGGCGCTCTCCCCAATAAAGCTGCAAAATCAGAATAATCGGCGCATGAGCCTTGTTTGAGCAGGGCAAAGCTGTCACGGCTGATGATGCCGTTGCTGAGGATGTTTGCCAACGGCAGCGCAGGGTCGAGCAGGCGTAGGGGGATGGGCAGGATACGTTGCGGCGGTTTGTGATGCAGGGTTTGGCGGAGCGTGGTCAGGTATTCCGCCAAGGTCAGCGTTTGGCTGCCGGTCATATTGATGATGCTATGGTCGGTGTCGGTTTGGACGGCCAGTTTTGCCAAACCTTCGGCAACATCGGCAAGATGGACGGGCTGTAAGTAAAAGCGTCCGCCTTCCGGCAGTGGAAGTAAAGGGAGGTGGGCTAGTTTGATGAACAGTTCGCAGCTGGTTCCCCCACGCCCGTAAACGACGGATGGTCGGGCTATCGCAATCGGGATGCCGCTTTGGGCGACGGCATCATCTCCACGTCCTTTACTGCCGACAAAGTTGATGGATTGAGATGGGTCGGCACCCAGTGCGGATAGTTGCACCCAGTGTTTTATGCCTGCTGCTTTTGCCCATGTGGCGAGTTGTTTGGGCGTGCGGTGGTGTACGGTTTCGAGTATTTCGGCATGACGGCTCATGATGCCGATGCAGTTTATGAGGACGTCTTGCCCCTCTAATAAACGGCGTGCGGCGGTTTCGTCGGGATGAAGAAAATCGAAGGCGCGGCGGTCGGGCGTGCAAACTTGGTGACCTTGTTCTTTTAAGATTTGGGCGGTACGGCTGCCGATGAAGCCGCTGCCTCCGAAAATGATGATGTTCATGGTTTTTTCTTTATGGTGTTGCTGAGGTCGTCTGAAAATCTTTAAATCGGTTTCATCACCATTAGGAAGTAAATCACGATAGTGGCGCAAAAGGCGGGATAGCCCAGTAATTCCCAGCGTCTGGCGTAACGCCAATAGGGTTCCGGAATGGTGTCTGCGTTTTCTTTATGCGCTTGTTCGGCAATCTTTGCCATGCGGATTTGCAGCCAGACCACGGGCAGCCAGCAAATGCCTGCAAGGATGTATAAACCGAGCGTCATCCATACCCAATTTTGTTCCAGCATGGTGGAAACGGTATAGCCGCGGTCATACAGCATCCATAAACCGGACAAGGGTTGGAAAATAACGGCGGGGGTTGTAAACCACCAATCTGCTTTGATGACCCAATGCGATACGACCGACTGCGCGGCGACCGAACCGCTGCGGTTTGCCCAAAAGAGGTAAAACGCTGTACCAAAACCAGTGCCGACCATTAAGGTAGCCGAGATGATGTGCAGGGTTTTAACGATTAAATAGGTGTTCATTTTTTATCTCCTACGGATTGATACAGGAAAAATAAAGTAGCCATAATCGGCAGGTTTTTTACCAAAGGCGCAAATGGGTGCGCCCACATTTCGGGCAGCCTGAAAGCAATAATCAGGCTGTATGCCACGACGGTCAGCAATTGCAGCAGCCATATTTCGGAACGGGCGCGAAAGCGGCTGAAGCATAAAAAGGCGAAACCGATGTCCAATAGTGAAGCGGCGATTAATGTCGGCCATTGCAACGAATCGGGAATGCCGACCGAATGCAGCAAATCCAATGACATTTCGGGCATGAAAAACAGAGGTTGGGTACCGCTCCACAGCCATAACAACCCCATCGAGTAAGACAGGTAGGCAGGGAGAGTGTGTGTAGTGTTGTCGGACATATTGGTTTCCTAATTTCATTTCGATTTGTTTATATATTTAGCCTGTAATTTCTAAAATTTCTGTCAAAAGAGAAATATAGGGGTAAAAAAATTAGGCAGGTTCCTGAATATCATCCTCCCCCGGAGGATTGGGCAAGCTCAAAACGCCAACAATCAAAGAATAAGTACCGCCTATTACCACGCTGGCTAGGAGGCTGGTGACAAAATCTGCACCAAACAGTAAAAGATATAGGCAACCGCATAATGATCCGGTTATGATTGCCCGTATAAGGCCGCGTAAGTCTCTATATGTAGACGTCAAGCTTAAGATCAAACCGCAAATTAGGGCAGGTACGGTAAAGAATAAAGCATAGTAGCCGATACTAAATGCAAAAAATACCGTAGATGCAGCATAAACGGTGATGACTCTGCCTCTCGGATAGTCGAAATAATCTTCTGTCAAATGCGTCATAACACACCTATGATTGCGTAAGAGAAACCGGGTGTTGTGTCTTGTAAACCAATTGGGGCGGCATCATCGGAAAAATTTTTGTATTCCGGCGCCTATTTTTAAAATTTTCACCATGGTTGAGGTGGAAAGCTTCAGCATTTCATTTGCCCATATGGTCAGCGTATTGATGAAATCATGGGTTTGCCGGATTCGCTGTTTGGCGGTTTCATTTTCCTGACTAAATTCAGGACTATCGATCAGGCTTTGCAAAAATTGCCGCGTCGGTTCAATTTCGCGCTGCATACGCATTTCTGCAATGGTGCGGAACAAAGTCCAAACGTCGTCTGAAGTTTCAAAATGATCGCGCCTGTCGCCCAAGATATGCACGGTATGCACCAGCCTCAGGTTTTGCAGCTCTTTGATGCTGTTGCTGACATTGGAGCGCGCTACGCCGAGCGTTTCGGTAATTTCTTCGGCATTCATCGGTCTGCCTAAGATGTAGAGTAAGGCATGGATTTGCGCAACGGTACGGTTGACGCCCCATTTGGTGCCCATTTCGCCCCAGTGGAGGATAAATTTTTCAGTGGTCGGATTCAGTTTCATAGTGAGGGTATTTTATTTTTGTCTTTTATTTCTGTCAATACAGAAATAAAAGATTTTTTTGAAATGGGTAAAAAAGGCGGACTGAATTCAGCCCGCCTGTTTTAAACCATAGATTATTTTTTACGATAGATTATTTTTTCGACTGCTGCTTGTAGTATTCAAGTAATTGCTTCGCTTGCAGCAAAGGCAGCCCGAAATGCTCGTTGATGTTTTTGAGGTCTGCTGTTTCTTTTCCGGTCAGATTTTGTTCGAGCCATTTCAGATTGTCCGGATTGCTTTTGATTTTTTCAAAATACGCCTGCTTGCGCTTCCAATTTCGCGACCACACCAGCAGCATGGTGAAAATACATAGCACGATTAAGAAAATATTCGTGAAAGCCATCATGTCCATCGTAGTCTCCGCTTACTTGGAAGTATGGGGATTATAAGCGAATCAAGTGTTTACGGATATATTAAAGAACGAGGGAGGCATGGTTTTGGGTTAAGTTTGGATGGGACAGCCTATTTCCGGATGGCGGTTTTTTATCTCAATATGGTTTTTGCCGTAGCTAAAATCCGTTTTGCGGAAAGGGTCGTCTGAATTGGGAAAACAGGGTAATTTTGTGGTTTTAAGTTTGGATTTCTATGCGAGTATACAGTTAAATCATTAATAAAATAATGCGTTGTGTTAGAATCTTGTCGAGTTGTTAATACAGGTTTGGAAGTACTCCGTGCCGTCGGCAAGCCATTTGAGCAACGCGGCTCATACTTTCAGACGACCCCAATACCGAATTTCAAATATCTATGTCCGTCAACCATTACGAAAATTTCCCCGTCGGCTCGCTTGTCATGCCGCGCCGCCTGCGCAAGCCTACCCATGCCGTTTACGCTTTTGCGCGCACTGCGGATGACCTCGCTGATGAAGGCAATGCCGAAGCCGATGAACGCTTGCGCGCTTTGGATGAACTCAAATCCGAACTTGACCGCATACAGCGCGGCGAAACGCCGTTGACTCCGCTAATGCAACGTTTGCAGCATGAAGCCATCGTGCCTTTCAAGCTGCCGCTGCAGCCGTTTTACGATCTTTTGTCCGCATTCAGTCAGGATGTTGTCAAAACCCGTTATCAGGATTTTGGCGACCTGATTGACTACTGCCGCCGTTCCGCCAATCCAGTCGGGCGCATTATGCTGCATCTGTACGGACAAACCGACGAAGTCAGCATTGCCCAAAGCGACGGCATCTGTACCGCGTTGCAACTCATCAACTTTTGGCAGGACGTTGCCGTCGATTGGCAAAAAGGCCGTGTTTATATCCCGCAGGACGACTTGCAAAAATTTAACGTCAGCGAAGCGCAAATTGCCGAAGGCAAAACGGATTTTGCGTTCCAAAGACTGATGGCGTATGAGTGCAACCGCGCGTTCCAAATGCTCAAAGGCGGCTCGCCCTTGGGTAAAACGCTGAAAGGCCGCTTAGGATTTGAATTGCGGATGATTATTGTCGGCGGACAACTGATTTTGCAGAAACTGGATGGCTGCAAATACGATGTATTTACGCAACATCCTGTTTTGGATAAAAAAGATTGGCTGATTATTCTGAAACGGGCATTCTTGAAGAAATAAACCGACCGGTGCAAAAGGTCGTCTGAAAACGCAGCTTGAAGGCTTCAAGGCTGTTTTCAGACGACCTTTTTCATGACTGCCCGCTGCACCCCGAATATCGATACCAACACCAACGCAAATCCCGCCAGCGACTTCGCGTCCATCCCTTGCCCTAAAAACAGCCAGCCCAAGATAAATGCCGAGACAGGGCTGAGCAATCCCAGCGACGAAACCGCAGCAGGCGAAAGTTTGGCGATTCCTCTGAAAAACAACACATAAGCCAACACGGCACCAAACAGGCTCAAATACAGATAGCCGCCGATATTGACGGGGCTTAAAGATTCGAGCCGCGGTTCGGCAAGCAGGGCGACGGGCAGTAAAAACAAGCCGCCGATGAAAAGCTGCCAGCCGGTAAACGCCAACACGGGCAGCGAAGTGCGGCGGTGTTTCGACAAATACACGCCCAACGCCATCGCCGCCGCGCCCGCCAATGCCGCCAAAATCCCCGTCCCGTCATAGTGCGCCTGCGGTGACAAAACCAAAAGCGCAATCCCCAAAACCCCTGCCGCCGACCAAGCCCAAGCCGCTTTGGGCGGCATGGTTTTACCGATTAACCAAGTGAACACCAGCACCATCAGCGTCTGCGTCGAACTCAAAACCGCCGCCAGTCCGCCCGGCAAGCGATACGCCGCCACAAACAACATGGCCTGGAAAAAGCCGATGTTCAAAAAACCGAGCAAGACAACTGTCGGCCATTCGCTGCGTTTAGGGATACGCCGCGTCCACGCCAACAGCAAAAGCCCGGCGGGTAAAACACGGATAAGCGCGGCGGTGAACGGTCGGTCCGGCGGCAGGAATTCGGTGGTTACGAGATAGGTGCTGCCCCAAATCAGCGGAGCGAGCGCGGTGGTCAGGATGGTGGCGGTATGACTGGGCATTTTGATTCTCGTAGGAATGCAGCTTTTTCAGATTGACTATGCAGTAGGTCGTCTGAAAAAAAGGGAATGGGGTGTGATGGGGCAATAGCAGCCTGCACTTTGGTTTTGAATGTGCAGACTGCTTTTTATATTTTAGGTAGCCCCTGTTGTTGTTTGATCGATTTCAGATTGTCTTGCCAGACTAAACCAGCCCTGCCTTCTCCAATCCCATCAGGCCGTCCATGCTGCCTGCTGGGGTGGCAAAAGCCACGTTCAGGCGGTTCCAGACGTTGATAGTGTTGATGACGTGGGTCAATGCCACCAGTTCTTCTTCATCAAAATGGGTGCGTACCGCTGCGTAGTCTGCATCGCGGATACCCTGTTTGGAGATGCGGGTCAGGTTTTCCGCCCATTGCAGCGCGGCCCGTTCTTTTTCAGTAAACAGAGTTGATTCGTGCCAAACGGCCAAATGATGCAGGCGCAGTTCACGCTCGCCGTGCAGCTTGGCTTCTTTAACGTGCATATCGACACAAAAAACGCAGCCGTTGATTTGCGAAACGCGCAGTTTCACTAAATCTTTCAAGGTACTATCTAGCGTGAGGCTGGCTTCCAAAGCCAGCAGTGCCTTATAGCTGTCAAGGGCATATTGGGAATAATGTAAGCGCATAAGTCCTCCAAATAAATGAATAAGCGGGTGGGAAATTTGGCCTATCGGAAACCTTCTCTTCTTCATTCAAGTGCAGGCTGCCATCGGTCAAAACTCTTAATTTTGCCAACTGGTGAATGTCTGTGTTGCTGATTTTCAGGTGTTTATTCAATCCAATCAACCACATCGTCTATTGCCAGCCGCGTTTTGGCGCGCTTGGGTTCGCCTGCGCGATAGCCAAACGCCGCCATGACGCTGACGCGGTATTCGTCAAGATTGATTAAACCTTTTTCCGACAGCAGTTTTTCCACATTTTCTTTTTGAAAGCCTTCCATCGGCGTGGAATCCACACCAATCAACGCGGCAGCGGTCATCATATTCGCCAACGCGATATAGGTTTGCTTGGCTGCCCAGTCGTTAAATGCGCGCGGATTGTCGGCAATGGCAAAATCGGTTTCGGCAAACTGTTTGAAAAATTTTTGCATCATCCCAATAGTTTCAGACGACATTCCATGCGCGCCGCCCCAGATTTTTTCTTGATAATCCGCCTGCATGGCAGCCTGTGTGCGTGCCAACAAAATCACAAAATGGCTGCAATCCATAATTTTTTCCGCCGCGCCCCATGCAATGCCGCGCAACTCTTCGCGCAGAGTACGGTTTTGTATCACCAAAAACCGCCAAGGTTCCAGCCCGAACGAACTGGGCGACAGGCGTGCGGTTTCCAGAATATAAGCAAAATCATCGGCAGGGATTTTCTTCGCCGCATTATAACTTTTGCAGGCGTGGCGGAAACGGAAGGCGTTTAAAACGGCTTGTTTATCGGCAAACATGGTTTTTCCTGTAAATTTATCTTGAGTTCAAGTTAAATATAAATGGAGATTAGCTTGAAGTCAAGATAAAATAATCGCCATTGAAAACCGAACGGAGCATCCTATGACCGAACACCTTGATGCTGCGGCCCGCGCCGTTGCCCAATGGAAGCAGGAACTGCCTGAATTGGCCGCCGAAAATATGCTGTTAATCGGCCGTCTGAAACGCGCCGCTGCCGTCATCGCGCGCGAATTGGAAAAAGTTTATGGAGAATACGGTTTAACCGAAGGCTCGTTTGATGTGCTGGCCACTTTGCGCCGCAGTGGCGCGCCTTATACGCTGACCCCGACCGAGCTGTTTTCAGCGCTGATGGTAACGTCCGGCACCATGACCACGCGCCTGAAAAATCTGGAAAACCAAGGCTTAATCGACCGCCTGCCCAACCCAGACGATGCCCGCAGCCTGCTGGTCCGCCTGACGGATAAAGGCAAAGAATTGATTGAAAAAGCCGTGTTCCCGCATGTGGAAAACGAAAAGCGGCTGCTGGAAAAGCTGGATGCGGACACCCGCACGCAACTCGAACAAGGATTGGCGGCATGGCTGAGGGCTTTGGAGACGTGAAGGCCGTCTGAAAACATAAAGTCGGCATAATAAAAAGCAGCCTGCACTTCAATTTCCAAAGTGCAGGCTGCTTTTTTCAATACTTCATCAACCCAATGCCTTTGCCAACGCCACCCCTACGCCTTTGGCGGATGCCGGGTTTTGACCGGTAATCAGACGGCCGTCCACCACCACGTTTTCCGCCCAGTTCGGCGCGGCATGGTGTTTTGCGCCGTGTTCAACGAGCGCGGTTTCCAGCAGGAAGGGGACGATTTTAGCTCCGCCCGTTGCTTCTTCTTCGGTGTTGGTGAAAGCGGCAACGTTTTTGCCGCTGACCAGATATTCGCCATTAGAAAGTTTCGCGTCCACCAGCGCGGCAGGGCCGTGGCAGACGGCGGCAACGATACCGCCGTTTTCGTACACTTCGCGGATAAGGCGTTGCGCGTCAAGGCTTTCGCGGAAATCCCACATCGTACCGTAGCCGCCGGTAAACAGAATGGCGGAATAGTCCGCGCCGTTCAGACCGCCCAGCCCGGGCGCAGCTTGCAAACGTTGTTGCAGGTCAGTTTGCTGCCAGTAATGGGCGTTCACGGGGTCATCCATATTCAGGCTGTCGGCATCAACGGGGGCGACTCCGGCTCGGATGGTGGCGATTTCGCTTCGGTGCCCGGCGGCTTCGGTTTCGTGCATGGGGTGCGTGAGTTCGGACAACCAAAAGCCGGTGGGCTGGCCGCTTGCACCTTTAACGGCATTGCTGGTTACAACGTAGAGAATGGGTTTGTCGGACATGTGTGTCTCCTGTCTGCAAGGTTGGTAAATAAAGGCTGGTTTTCAGAGGAGCTTTTGGCTGTATTCAGCCGTCTGAAATTTAAAAACAATATTAGTTTGTCTATGAAAAGCGGCGCTTTTGTGAAGCTGAAAGCAGCCTACACTTTGATGCAACTGGGGTTGTCACTGCTTTATTCATGTTTTCAGGTAGCCTCAATCCGCCACCGAAGCCGCCACCCATTTCACCACCAACGGCCGCACGCCGAGCAGGCTGGCGAATGCCACCGGCCAAGTAATCAAATATGATTTCAACAAGCGTTGCAGGTAGCCCGCGTCGATGCCGGTATTCAGAGCCACCAGCACCGCGCTCACAATCAGCACCATCACCGCCGAAGCGTAAAAAGAAAACAGTACGCCCGCGTATTTTTTCGGCAGTTTTTTCATCTCGTTCCCCTCAAAAAATCCATATCGTGCAGTTTATACCGTTTATAAAAACACGAAAATAAGATAAATTGGCAAACACAGCCAAAAAATGCACAAAGGAAGCAATAATGGATTGGGACTGGAACGGCATCCGCCACTTCACCACCCTCGTGGAAAAACAAACCCTTACCGCTGCTGCCGAACACCTGGGCGTGCAGCACAGCACCGTTTCGCGGCAAATCGCCCAGCTGGAAAACGCACTCGGCCTGCGCCTGTTTGACCGCATCGGCAAACGCTACCTGCTCACCCCCGAAGGCGAACGACTTTACCGCCATGCCTGCGAAATCTGCAAAGATATGAGCATGTTGCAGCGTACTGCACGCGAACAGGCCGAGCTGCGGCACAGCGTCGTCATTTCCGCACCGCCATTCGTCGCCCGACTCCTGCTGATGCCCCACATTGCCGATTTCTACCGCAAACACAACGATATACGCCTTATTATTCAAAGCGATGCCGCACTCGCCGACCTGCACGGTCGCCAAGCCGACATCGCCCTGCGCCTCATCCGTCCCACCCAAAACGACCTTGCCGTGCGCCGCATCGCCCATTTCTCCTACCGCATCTACGGCCATGAAGGCTACCTGAAAACCATCCGCCGCGAAGACTGGCGTTTCGTGCAAATTGCCGTAAACACCCGTTTTTCCCGCTGGTTTGCCGAACAAATCGGCGAAGATGCTGACATTTCCTTCGCCAGCAACGACTTCGCCGCTGTCAAACAAGCCGTGTGCGAACAAATCGGCATCGGTATCCTGCCTGATTTCGCCGTGTTCCCCGCCGACAGGCTGCATCCCGTCTCACTCAATCCAGATGCCCCGCTACCTGAATTCGCAGCGGAACTCTTTCTGGTGATGCACGAAGACGTACGCCGCAGCCCCAGCGTAAGAGCAGTGGCGGATTATTTCGCGGAGGTGTTGGAACACATGTCGGCAAGATAAAAAAGCAGCCTGCACTTGAAAATTCAAAGTGCAGGCTGCTTTTGCGTTTGGGCGATACTGCTGTCGCCCTATCCTTTTCCTTCGGCTGCACGGTTGCCGGAAACCATCAGCACAATGGCGGTCAGTGCCCAAACTGTCCGAAGCAATCTGCGCCTTCGGCAATGCGCTGCTTGGCTTGCGCTTCGGCGGCGGGTTCGGTCAGAATTTCTGCTGCCTGCGTGCAGCCGATTTGTCGCAATACGTCAGCCAATACGTCCGATTTCGCCGTGTCTAAGCCGTCTTCGTAGCGGGCTTTTGGGCAGGCGCGCAGGGTTTCCAACCCGCGTTGTTTATCATGGCCTCTTACCCTATTAAAACGGAAGTCATGCTGATCGAGCCGAAGGCGAGTTCGTCATTGAATATTTCCATATCGTCCTGCGGTTCGCGCAGCGCGGCGGTGTAGAGCAGCGGCAGGTAGTGTTCGGGCAACGGCACGGAGAGCTCGGCGGCTTCCCCCAGCCGTTCGTAATGCACCAGCGTGTCGTTGTCCCGCGCGGCAAGGGCGCGGTTGACGGCATCGCGATTGCAAACCGTAGAAACCGTTTACCGCGACGATTTGCTTCCCGCTGCCTTTGATTCAAACCGTTTACAGTTGTTGGTACACAGCGGTTCGCGCGGACTGGGTCAGCAAATTTTGCGACGCCACATCGAAGCCTACGGACATCGAGGTTTGGCGGAAGGCAGCGAGGCTGCGGCGGACTATCTTGCCGAACATCAGGCAGCCCTTGAGTTCGCCCGTTTAAACCGTCGTCTGATTGCCGCCAGAATGCTCGACCGCTGGCGCACGGAAGGCGAATGCCTGCTCGACGTGCATCACAATTTCCTCGAACAAGCCGAAATCGCGGGGCAAACCGGCTGGCTGCACCGAAAAGGCGCAACGCCTGCCGATAAAGGTCTGGTCATGATACCCGGCTCGCGTGGCGATTACAGCTATCTGGTTCTGCCGACCCAAGATTGCCAAATTTCGCTGAACACATTGGCACACGGTGCAGGACGGAAATGGCAACGCGGCGAATGCAAAGGCCGCCTGTCGCACAAATATTCCGCCGACAGCCTGCGCCAAACCACCTTCGGCAGCGTGGTCGTTTGTCAGGATAAGGCTTTGATTTTTGAAGAAGCTCCACAGGCTTATAAAAGCATAGACAGCGTCATTTCAGCCATGAAAAACGCAGGTCTGATTGAATTGGTTGCCCGCTTCAAACCCGTTTTGACTTATAAAACCAGCGGCGGATGTGGAGGTGAGGCATGAAAATCATCAGTAAATTTAAAGATTTCTACGACCACAAAGTGGCGAAATACGGTGTCGACCCTGTATTGGTGTTTGACCGCCGCTTGCCGCCCGGTGCTGAAATCCTACACAGCCTGCCCAAGCCGCCTGCCGAGTGGGAAAAGGAATACGGTGCGTGCGCCGTGGTGTCGGAACTGTATATCGGCAACCTGCGTGTATACCTGTTTGCCACGAATGATAAAGTCTATACGTCTTACGATGTCGGACAAATTTTAAGCAAAAAAATTGGGCGTTATTTCTGTCGGTCAATCCGTTTTCAAGATGGTGCGGAATACGTTTTGCCGCAATACGGCAATTACTACTGGGCTTGGCATGACGAGATCCAAAATGCCGATTTTCAAGCCGTCTGCAGAGAATGGAGCAACGTAATATTGAAAACCTATCGGAATGTGCCGCTGCTGCTCGTGTATTACGCCGACCCAAACCGTCCAAGCAAATCGAACAGCAGTCAGGACTTTGCCGCCAACCCGCAACTTTCCGCACTCGGCATCTACATCGATCCCGATATTGTGTGGCAGAACATTTGCGAATACCTGTCACAGCTTAAAAGTGAGGCGGAAATCAGCCCGAACGTGCCCGATAAAGCCAAAATCGGCAACAAGGGATTTGACGAAAAATATTCCTTCCGCCCAAAAATGAAAGGAAATAAACCATGATTTATTTACAAATTTCTACCGCCCAAGGGCCTGCCGAATGCCGCATCTTTGCCCGTTTCGTATTGGGCAGGCTGATTGCTGAGGCGAAGGCGGAAGGTGTCGAGGCGGAAATCATCTCCGAAACTGCGGATAAGCACGGCATTATGTCGGCGGTGCTTAAATTGGACGGCAAACATGCCGAAACTCTGGCACAGCGTTGGCAAGGTTCGCTCCAATGGATATGCGCCAGCCCCGTCCGCCCGAAACATCCGCGTAAAAACTGGTATATCGGCGTTTTCCGCATGCCCGATATGCCTGAAATGCCGTCTGAAAGCGAAATCGAGTTTCAAACTTGCCGTTCGGGCGGCAAAGGCGGGCAGCACGTCAATAAAACTGAAAGTGCCGTCCGTGCCACTCATAAAGCAAGCGGTATTTCCGTGCGCGTCGAAAGCGAACGTAGTCAGCATGCCAACAAAAAATTGGCTTTGACCCTGCTGGCGCAAAAGTTGGCGGAACATCATGCCGGACAGACCGACGATTACGCCCGCGCACAGCACAGCCGGCTTTATCAGGTGGAACGCGGCAATCCGAAACGGACGTTCGTCGGAACGGAGTTTAAGGAGAAGCCGGATGCTAAATCTTGAGCTGAGGCTGCCGCTTTGGCAACATCGTCATCCCCCGTGTTTTTAATATACGGGAAAAGGTCGTCTGAAAACCTGAATTTGGGTTTTCAGACGACCTTTTGTCTGGCTATCAACGTCCGGTCAATAAGAATCCGGAATGTGTTTGAAATACAGCATGACCAGATACCAAAACAGCGTCGCTGCGGCAGCACCGAGCAGTACCCATGCGCTGATTTTGGCGACATCGCGCAGGGCACGTTTTTGCTTGCGGCTGAAGAGGCGGTTGATGATCAGCACGGCAAGTGCGAAAAAGAAAAAAATACGGAAAAGTCTGCCTATCATGTCGGGAAGCGGGGGAGGTCGTCTGAAAAAGTATGGTTCGGGCGCGGCGGCATGGAGACGGATGTTTCAGCGCGTCAGGCTGCTTGTCCGCCCGTGTCAAAAAGTCATGCCGTTTGCTATATAATAACGCTTTTCGCCGCATTTGTTGGAACAGGATATGAGTCAAAGTGCCTCGGTGGGCATTGTAACGCCCCAAAAAATTCCGTTTGAGATGCCGCTGGTTTTGGAAAACGGTAAAACTTTGCCGCGTTTCGATCTGATGATTGAAACCTACGGCGAGCTGAATGCCGAAAAAAACAATGCGGTTTTAATCTGCCATGCGCTGTCGGGCAACCATCATGTTGCGGGCAGGCATTCGGCGGAGGATAAATATACGGGCTGGTGGGACAATATGGTCGGACCCGGCAAACCGATTGATACGGAACGTTTTTTCGTGGTCGGTTTGAACAATCTGGGCGGCTGCGACGGCAGCAGCGGGCCTCTGTCGATCAATCCTGAAACGGGCAGGGAATACGGCGCGGATTTTCCGGTGGTTACGGTGAAGGACTGGGTAAAATCCCAAGCCGCGCTTGCCGATTATCTCGGTATCGAACAATGGGCGGCGATTGTCGGCGGCAGCTTAGGCGGCATGCAGGCTTTGCAATGGACGATTTCCTATCCCGAGCGCGTGCGCCATGCCTTAGTGATTGCGTCTGCGCCGAAACTCTCGACGCAAAATATCGCGTTCAACGATGTGGCGCGTCAGGCGATTTTGACCGACCCCGATTTCAACGAAGGACATTACCGCAGCCGCAATACCGTTCCCGCACGGGGCTTGCGGATTGCCCGTATGATGGGGCACATCACTTATCTTGCCGAAGACGGTTTGGGCAAAAAATTCGGACGCGATTTGCGTTCAAACGGCTATCAATACGGCTACGGCGTTGAATTTGAAGTGGAATCCTATCTGCGCTATCAGGGCGACAAATTCGTCGGGCGGTTCGACGCCAACACTTACCTGCTGATGACCAAGGCTTTGGACTATTTCGATCCGGCGGCGGATTTCGGCGACAGCCTGACCCGCGCCTTGCAAAATGTGAAAGCGAAATTTTTTGTCGCCAGCTTCAGTACCGACTGGCGTTTCTCGCCCGCGCGTTCCAAAGAGCTGGTCAAAGCGCTGATTGCCGCGCACAAGCCGGTGCAGTATATCGAAGTCAAATCCAACCACGGCCATGACGCCTTTTTGATGGAAGACGAGGCTTATATGCGCGCCGTAGCGGTTTATATGAACAATGTTGACAAGGATTGCCGATCATGAATTTGCGCGACGATTTGCAGTTGATTTACGACTGGATTCCCGAAGGCAGCCGCGTCTTGGACTTGGGCTGCGGCGACGGCGAATTGCTGGCGGCTTTGGTGGAGCACAAAAAATGCAGCGGCTACGGCATCGAAATCGACACCGACAGCGTCATCGCCGCCATGTCGCGCGGCGTGAACGTCATTCAAGCCGATTTGGAGCAGGGTTTGGCTGAATTTGGCGATCAGACGTTTGACGTTATCGTCTTGAGCCAAACCATCCAAGCCATGCAGAATACCGAGAAAATCCTGCGTTGCCTCATGCGCGTGGCGAAACAGGCAATTGTCAGCTTCCCGAATTTCGGCTACTGGCGCAACCGCTTCCAAATCGCCATCGGCGGGCATATGCCGGTTTCCGAACGCATGCCCTACCATTGGTACGACACGCCGAACATCCATTGGTGTACGCTCAAAGACTTTGATTTATTATGCGCCAAAAACAAAATCCGCGTCCTCGAGCGCGCGGTCATGACGGGTAACAAACAGGTTAAACATTTCCCCAACCTGTTGGGCAGCTTGGCGTTTTACCGCGTCGGGTAAGATGGGTTGAGCACCTTGTTGGCAATAACAAGGTTCTTGAGTTGTACTAACAGGAGGTCGTCTGAAAAATGAAGTGGCAGATTTTCAGACGACCTCTTTATGTTGAAAACAAAATAATGAAAAACGAAACGTCATCACTTCTCTTATGGCTTACTGCAATCATGCTGACTGCGTGTTCTCCAAGCAAAGAAGATAAAACAAAAGAAGTTGGCGCATCCGCTGCTCCTTCCTCCGTATCATCAGCCTCTTCCCAATCCGATTTGAATCCAATCGCGTCCAACTCTAATAGCGTCAAGCAAGTAGAAAGCGCACTTTCTTCAAATTGCGCCAACCTGCATCAGATTGGCGGCATTGATGATTTTGTCCGTCAGGTTGCCGAAAATATCGATTCCAGTTGTTTGTTTGAACGCAGCCCTAAAGAATTGGCGGCGATTTGGGGCATTCCTGGCGGAGACGATCCGCTGGAGCAGGCACTGTTCCCTGATATTGATCCGAATGATCCTAAAAACGTTGATAAAGTGATAGAGGCTATTGATCAGATGGGAAAAGGGGAGCGGAGCTATAATCAGCAGGCGGTAGAACCGGTGGTACAAGAAATGGAGGCACTCAGGCGTCGGGATACTTTGGTTTTATCAACAGGCAAACAGACAAGCCAAGGTTCGGATCAGCCACTGAGAGTAACGCACAATTTTGACATAGAAGGAACGCCGGAATATCTCAAGAAACATGGCGGCGGGTTTGGCGGCAGTTTTCAAAACATCAGCCAGTTGCCCGAATATTTGAAAGCACACGGAAAGATTTTTGAGGCGCAACGGGTATTCCGCCTTTTCAACCGCGACCGCAGCCCTGATAAGCCTTATCTGGAAATTGTGTTCGACGAAAGTGGAAAAATTGTTTCGATTACCGTATATGAAAATGTTTCCAATCCGGCAAGCGGGATTCATTTGATGTAATGGGTTTGGAGCACAAACGGAGAGGGTAGGAATCTAAATGCATCGAGCGTTCGTTGAACATTTGATGAGATAGCAGTTTGATTGGAAGCCTTCAATTCAATATCGAAAAGGTCGTCTGAAACCTGAATCGGGTTTCAGACGACCTTTTGTTGATGTGTTCGAGATTAACCAGATGCTTAACGGCTGTCTTTCCATTGGTAATATTTCGAGCCGAGGAAGGAGCCGAGTTTGCGCAGGAAAGGTTGGGTAATGATGCTGGGGTGTTTGAGTTTTTCAAACGGTTTCAGACGACCATCGTCACCTATGATGGCTTCGGCAATGGCAAGGCCTGCTATGCCGGTAATTGCCATGCCGTGTCCCGAGTAGCCTTGGGCATAGTAAACATTGGGCGCGAGTCTTCCGAAGTGGGGGGCGAGGTTGGCGGTGATGTCGCATTCGCCGCCCCATGAATGTTCGATTTTGACATCAGCAAGCTGGGGGAAGACTTTGAGCATGTCTTGGCGGACAAGCTCGGTCATGCGGTCGGGATCGTCGATGAATTCGTTGTCTTTGCCGCCGAAGAGCAGGCGGCCGTCCGCGCTAAGGCGGTAGTAGTCGAGGACGTGGCGGTTGTCGCAGACAGCCATGTTGTTGCGGATGAGTTCTTTGGCGCGTTCGCCCAGCGGTTCGGTGGCGATGATGAAGGTGCTGACGGCGATGGCTTTTTTTTCCAATGGCTTGAATTTTTGATGCAAACCGGCGTAGGTGTTGACGGCATACACGAGGTTTTGGCATTCGATGCTGCCGTCCGGGGTATGGACGAGCCAGCCGCCTTGATAGGGTTCGATACGGGTCATCGGGGACTGTTCGAAAATCTGCGCGCCTGCTTCGGCAGCGGCGCGGGCGATGCCCAGGGTATAGTTGAGCGGATGGAGATGGCCGGAATGAGGATCGAACTGTGCGCCCAAGTACATATCGCTGGCAAGTTGTTGCTTGAGCGTGGCTTTATCCCAGAGTTGGTAATGGGTAGCGCCGTAATGTTGTCGGGCGTGTTCATGCCATTGTTGCAATTCTTCCCAATGCTGCGGGCGGATGGCGACGGTGGCGTAGCCGCGCTGCCAGTCGCAAGCGATTTGGTGTTTTTTAACCCGTTCGTCAACGAGTTCAACGGCTTGCAGGGATTGCTGCCAAAACCAGCGGGCTTGTTCCAAGCCGACTTGTTTTTCGATTTCTTCCATGCCGCAGGCGTAATCGCTGATGACTTGCCCGCCGCTGCGCCCCGATGCGCCGAAGCCGATGCGGGCGGCTTCGAGTACGGTTACTTCGCGTCCGTTTTCGGCAAGGGGAAGGGCGGTGCAAAGTCCTGTCAATCCTCCGCCGATAACGCAGGTCTCGGTTTTCAGACGACCTTCAAGCTTGGGATAAGCGGCGTGGGGATTGATGGTGCTGAAATAATAGGAGGGAAGGTATTCTTTGAAATTGGGATGAATCATAGGGTAATGCTTTGTGTGGTTTCAGACGACCTTTGGAGGGTAGTTGAGGGTCGTCTGAAAAGTGGGTTAAACGGGTTGTGTGAAGAAAACAGGCTGACCTTGCATTGATGCGGTCAGCCTGTCTGATTGGGTCAATTTGTTTTTTCTGCGGCAAGCTTTTCCTGACGGTAGGCTTCGGCGGCTTCCCGATCGCGTTTGGTTGCTTGGCGCATCATCCAGTAATTGATGACGATGACCAGCGTACCGATGATGCCGATCAGGATGGTTGCCAACACATTCATCTGCGGGTCGAGACCCAGCTTGATTTTGGAGAAAATCACCTGCGGCAATGTGGAAGAACCGGGACCGGACAGGAAGGAGGTAATGACCAAATCATCCAGCGACAGGGTAATGCCGAGCAGGAAGCCTGAAGCGATGGCAGGGGCAATCAAGGGCAAGGTGATGACGAAAAAGATTTTCAGCGGGCGCGCACCCAAGTCCATTGCGGCTTCTTCGAGCGATTGGTCAAGCTCCACCAAACGCGAGCGGATGACGACGGTAATGTATGCCATACAAAGCGTCGTATGTCCGAGAAAAATGGTGAAGA
This sequence comes from Neisseria sp. HMSC70E02, assembly GCF_001838645.1. Lineage (NCBI taxonomy): Bacteria > Pseudomonadati > Pseudomonadota > Betaproteobacteria > Neisseriales > Neisseriaceae > Neisseria > Neisseria sp. HMSC70E02. The sequence goes on from NZ_KV838100.1 coordinate 223,338, forward strand.
AACCGCGGTCGAAGTACAGGTTTTGCAGCAATTCGCTACCTTGCAGGAACATTTGCACCTGAATAATCAGCAGGAGCATGGACAGACCGGTAATCACGTCAGGCATAACCATAGGCGCGGAAATCATACCGGCAAACAAGGTGCTGCCGCGGAAGCGTTTGATGCGCGCCATCGCGTAACCTGCCAGCGTGCCCAAAACGACGGCTGCAAGCGAGGATGCGGCGGCAATGCGCAGCGACAGCCAAGCGGCTTCCAAGATGGTGTCGTTTTCCAGCAATGCGCTGTACCACTTGGTCGAAAAGCCGCCCCAAACAGTAACCAGCTTGGATTCGTTGAACGAATAGATGACCAAGACGACCAGCGGAATATACAGAAACGCCAGCGACAGCATCAGCATCAGTTTCAGGAACCAGGATAATCGGGATTTCTGCATTATTTGGATCCTTCCTCTAATTCGCGGTTTTCATAATGCTGGAACAGTGCAATCGGTACGACCAGCAGTGCGACCATGACGACGGCGACGGCGGAAGCCAACGGCCAGTTGTTTTGATCGAAGAACGCCTGCCACAACACTTTACCGATCATCAGATTTTCCGAACCGCCAACCAGCTCGGGAATCACAAATTCACCGACTGCGGGTACGAAAACCAGCATGGAGCCTGCGATGATGCCGGTTTTAGACAGGGGCAGAGTAATGGTGAAGAACGATTTAATCGGCCCTGCGCCCAAATCAGAAGCAGCTTCGAGCAGGCGGTTGTCGAGTTTCACCAGTTGCGTGTAAAGCGGCAGGATCATAAACGGCAGATAGGCATAGACCATGACCAAGTTCAGCGAGAACGCGTTGTAAAACAGGTCTAAAGGCTCTTCGATAATCTGCATTTTGAGCAGGAAATTGTTGATGATGCCGTTGTGTCCCAGCAGGCCCATCCATGCATAGACGCGCAGCAGGAAGGAAGTCCAAAAGGGCAGCATAATGGCAAGCAGCAGACCGTTGCGCATGGCGGGGTTGGCGCGCGAAATCGCATAGGCAGTCGGATAACCAATCAGCAGACAAATGATGGTCGTCGTCAGCGCAGTCTTAATCGAAGACCAGTAGGTCATCAGATAGATATTGCTGTTTTCGCTGTCGCCAAACGGATTCAGGGTATTCCAAAAATTTTGGAAGATATCGGCATAGTTTTGATAACTGATGGCGATGTTCAGACGACCTAAATCTTCATCGACGCTGGTCAGCGGCGTAAACGGCGGAATGGCGATTTCTTGTTCGGCAAAGCTGATTTTCAGCACGATGGCGAACGGAATCAGAAACAGCACCAAAAGCCAAATATACGGCACGGCAATGACCGCGCGCTGACCCGGGCGGCGGAACAGTTTGTTTTTCAGTTTTTTAAGGTTCATCTCATTCCCCTTAAATCAACGGAACAACGGAGTCGGTTGGTTTTCCGGCCAGCTGATATAGACGGTTTCGTCCCAAGTCGGCGGCGTGATGTTGCGCACGTACCAGTAAGGCGCGGGAACTTGGCTTTTGACGACGCGGCCGTTGGCGAGTTTGATGTGGTAGATGGCGAAACTGCCCAAGTAGGCGATTTCTTCCACTGTGCCTTTTGCCCAGTTGAAGCTGCCCAAGTGGTCGGGTTTTTCTTTGTACAAATCAATGTCTTCGGGACGGATGCTGACCCAAATGTCTTGTTCGCTCGGGCCGCCCAGACCGTGGTCGATGCGGACGTGGTTTTCCAAGCCTTCGCATTCGATGACGGCATAATCGGCATGGTCGTCAATCACGACGCCGCCAAAAATATTGGTCTCGCCGATGAATTCGGCGGTAAAGCGGCTGTTGGGGTAGTCGTACACATCGCTGGGTGTACCGACCTGTTGCAACTGACCGTCAGACATGATGGCGATGCGGGTCGCCATTGTCATCGCTTCTTCTTGGTCGTGCGTGACCATGATGCAGGTTACGCCGACTTGTTCCAGCGTATTGACCAATTCGAGCTGGGTTTGTTGGCGCAATTTTTTGTCCAATGCACCGAGAGGTTCGTCAAGCAGCAGGATTTTCGGACGTTTTGCCAAGCTGCGTGCCAAAGCGATACGCTGTTGTTGACCGCCGGATAATTGATGCGGTTTGCGCTTGGCGTATTTGGTCATCTGAACCAGACGCAGCATTTCTTCCACGCGTGCAGCGATTTCATCTTTGGGCATTTTGTCTTGTTTCAGACCGAAGGCAATGTTCTGCTCCACAGTCATGTGCGGGAACAGGGCATAGCTTTGAAACATCATATTGATGGGGCGCTCGTAGGGGGCAAGTTTGGTAATGTCTTGACCGTCCAGAATGATTTTGCCCTGATTGGGGCTTTCCATGCCCGCCAGCATACGCAGCAGCGTGGATTTGCCGCTGCCGGAGCTGCCCAAAAGGGCAAAGATTTCATGTTGATAAATATCCAAGTCGATGTTATCGACAGCGTAATTGTCACCAAACTTTTTCACCAAGCCTTGGATTTTAAGATAAGGTTTGGCTGAAGACGCAGTGGTTGCGGTCATAATGGCAATACTCCAATAAAAATGACGAGTACCGGCAAAACGGATTTTCGAAAGGGTGATAAAAAGCTGTTTGATTGCTGGCGGGAGTCGCAACGTCGCAACGTCGTCTGAAACTCTTGTGAAGCGCACGGGCAGCATGGATGGGAAACGGGTGGAAATCCAAGGATAAACCGCCTCCGCCGAACTCGCTATTATATTAGCCTATGGCACGCAGGGGCAATACGAAATTGCCCGAAGGGGCTGATTTCCTGCGGATTTGATTTAAACAGGACATTTTGAAACCTGTCAGATTGAATCTGCGGTCAATCCATACAGGTGAATAAGGAAAGGCAATCGCTTTCACAAGCGAAGTTGAGCGCGTTGTTTTTATGCAATTAATTTATATGAATATTATGCTTATATTTTAAATGTTCATTCAAAATATAATAAAATATAAAATATTTACAATAGTTGCTTAATAAGCATTTCGTTGCAGAAAGTGCAATAACAAGCAGATTTTCAAATAGATTTTTTTCGTGAATGTTCACGCAAGGGGTAAACATGAGTATCAAACAATGGCCTGAAGGCGAGCGGCCGCGCGAGAAATTGTTGGCTCATGGCGCAGGCGCGTTGAGCGATGCTGAGTTGCTGGCGATTTTGCTGCGGGTAGGTACGCGCGGGATGAGCGCGGTGGATTTGGCGCGTTATCTGCTGAACGAGTTTGGCAGCTTGGGCAAGCTGATGAGCGCCGACGCTAAAACGCTTTCCGCATACAAGGGCATGGGTTTGGCGAGTTTTACCCAGTTTGCTGTCGTCAAAGAAATCGGCAGGCGGATTTTGGGCGAGGATTTACAGGAGAACATCACGCTTTCCAGTCCGAAAGCCGTTGCCGATTATCTGCGTCTGCATTTAGGGCACGAAAAGATAGAAGTCAGCACCGCGCTTTTGCTCAACCGCCAAAACAGGCTGATTGCCGTGCGCGAACTCTCGCGTGGAACGGTGGCAGAAAATACCGTCTATATCAGGGAAATCGTCAAGCTCGCATTGGACGAATACGCCGACAGCCTGATTATCGCGCATAATCATCCCGGCGGTTCGGCAACGCCTTCGCAATCCGATATTGCGTTCACAGGTCGTCTGAAACAGGCTTTGGCATTGGTTGATGTCTCACTTTTGGATCATTTTATTGTCACGGCGAAAGAAGTCTGCTCTATGCGGGAGCGGGGGTATATGGAAGGGTAAAAAGGTGTCTGGTCGGAGTCTGGTAGCGGTTTGTCTTGTTTTGATATTATGCGAACAGATTGTTTAGATAGTATAGTGGATTAACTTTAAACCAGTACGGCGTTACCTCTCCTTACCGTACTACCTGTACTGTCTGCGGCTTTGTCGCCTTGTCCTGATTTATGTTAATTCCACTATAATTGGTCGCCCAAAAGGTCGTCTGAAAATGTTTTCAGACGACCTTTTTGCTAATTTGAAAGTCTTTATTTTTTATGTCAGCAATCTGTTATGAACTTGAACAATAAAAGTTATACACAGATTTTATAATAATAATTTCAATATAAAACATATAGATATTAAAAATTTTCTATCCTAATAAAATTTTGCTATTGAGTTATCCACATTTGAGCCTATATTGGGTGTAACGAAATTCTAACCAAAGGAAACCAAAAAGATGAGATTCGACAAATTAACCGCCAAATTCCAACAAGCCCTTGCAGAAGCTCAGAGTTTGGCATTGGCTGCGGACAGCAGCTATCTGGAAGCGGGCTTCGTGCTGAAAGCCCTGCTTGACGACCAAAACAGCGGAGCTGCCGCGCTCTTGGCTCATGCGGGCGTGAACGTGCCGCAGGTGAAACAGCGTTTGCAGCAGCATTTAAACAGCCTGCCGAAAGTGTCCGGCCAGGGCGGCGACATTATGCCCAGTCGTGAATTGCAGGCGGTGTTGAACCTGATGGACAAAGCTGCAACCAAACGCGGCGATGCCTATATCGCCAGCGAACTTTTCCTGCTCGCCTTAGTGCAGCAGAACGATGCGACCGGCAAAATCTTGAAAGAAGCCGGTGCGACCGAACAAAATATCAATGCCGCGATTGACGCGGTACGAGGAGGACAAAACGTGAACGATGCCAATGCCGAAGACCAACGCGATGCGTTGAAAAAATACACGCTCGACCTGACCCAGCGCGCCCGCGACGGCAAACTTGATCCCGTTATCGGCCGCGACGACGAAATCCGCCGCGCCATTCAGGTATTGCAGCGCCGCACCAAAAACAACCCTGTGCTGATTGGTGAGCCGGGTGTGGGTAAAACTGCTATCGTCGAAGGCTTGGCACAACGTATCGTCAATGGAGAAGTGCCCGAATCCCTGCGCAACAAACGCCTGCTGGTTTTGGATTTGGCGGCATTGATTGCCGGTGCGAAATACCGCGGCGAATTTGAAGAGCGCCTGAAAGGCGTGTTGAACGATTTGGCGAAAGACGACGGCAACACCCTGATTTTCATCGACGAAATCCATACTTTGGTCGGCGCAGGCAAAACTGACGGCGCGATGGACGCGGGCAATATGTTGAAACCGGCCCTGGCACGCGGCGAACTGCACTGCATCGGCGCGACCACCTTGGACGAATACCGCCAATACATCGAAAAAGATGCGGCACTCGAACGCCGCTTCCAAAAAGTATTGGTCGGCGAACCCAGCGTGGAAGACACCATCGCCATCCTGCGCGGCTTGCAGGAACGCTATGAAATCCACCACGGCATCGACATTACCGACCCCGCCATTGTTGCCGCCGCAGAATTGAGCGACCGCTACATTACCGACCGCTTCCTGCCCGACAAAGCGATTGATTTGATTGACGAAGCCGCCAGCCGCATCAAAATGGAGCTGGACAGCAAACCCGAGCAGATGGACAAACTCGACCGCCGCATCATCCAGCTCAAAATGGAAAAAATGCACGTTTCCAAAGAGAGCGATGACGCCAGCAAAAAACGTTTGGAACTGATAGACGAAGAAATCGACGGTTTGCAAAAAGAATACGCCGATTTGGACGAAATCTGGAAAGCCGAAAAAGCTGCGTCTTCCAGCACCGCCGACATTAAGAAACAGATGGACGACATCAAAGTCAAAATCGAGCAGGCCAAACGCCAAGGCGACTTTGCCCGCGCGTCCGAACTAGAATACGGCGAGTTGCCGAAATTAGGCGCACAGTTGCAGGCGGCGGAAAGCAACCCCGACGGCAAAAAACAAAACAAACTTTTCCGTACCGAAGTCGGCGCGGATGAAGTAGCCGAAATCGTATCGCGCATGACCGGCATCCCCGTGTCCAAAATGATGGAAGGCGAGCGCGACAAGCTGCTGAAAATGGAAGAAGTATTGCACCGCCGTGTGGTCGGTCAAGACGAAGCCGTGCGTGCTGTGTCCGACGCGATCCGCCGCAGCCGCTCCGGTCTTGCCGATCCGAACAAACCTTACGGCAGCTTCCTGTTCCTAGGCCCGACCGGCGTGGGTAAAACCGAGTTGTGCAAAGCTTTGGCAGGCTTCCTGTTTGACAGCGAAGACCACCTCATCCGCATCGACATGTCCGAATACATGGAAAAACATGCCGTTGCACGCCTCATCGGCGCGCCTCCGGGCTATGTCGGCTACGAAGAGGGCGGCTACCTGACCGAACAAGTCCGCCGCAAACCGTACAGCGTGATTCTTTTGGACGAAGTGGAAAAAGCCCATCCCGACGTGTTCAACATCCTGTTGCAAGTATTGGATGACGGCCGCTTGACCGACGGACAAGGTCGCACCGTGGACTTCAAAAACACTGTTATCGTCATGACTTCCAACATCGGCAGCCAGCACATCCAACAAATGGGTACGCAGGATTACGAAGCCGTGAAAGAAGCGGTGATGGAAGAAGTGAAAGCCTACTTCCGCCCCGAAATGATCAACCGCATCGACGAAGTGGTCGTGTTCCACGGACTGAATCAGGAGAATATCCGCAACATCGCCAAAATCCAGCTCAAAGGCTTGGAAAAACGTTTGGAAGCGCAGCACCTGCACCTGAAAGTGGACGATGCCGCCTTGGATTTGATTGCCCAAGCCGGTTTCGACCCCGTGTACGGCGCACGCCCGCTCAAACGCGCCATCCAGTCGGAAATCGAAAACCCGCTGGCCATGGCGTTGCTCGAAGGCAAATATGCGCCCGAAAGCACGATTCATGTGAAAGAAGAGGGCGGCAAGCTGATGTTTGCCTGATTTAGGTGTAGATTGAGATAAAGTGATGAAAAGGTCGTCTGAAAACTGTTGGCGCTAAGTGAACTGCACCCCAAAAGTTGGACATCCCCT
>NZ_KV838101.1:0-893 GCF_001838645.1 Neisseria sp. HMSC70E02
GAGGGGATGTCCAACTTTTGGGGTGCAGTTCAAAATGAAATATTCGCTTTCAGACGACCTTTTCGCCGTTCATCCCATTTGTTGCAGCCCATTGCATCAATCAGTTACCATATAAATCTATTGTCATTTTAGACCTTCAGTCGCAATCTTTGGGCTAAGTTGAGACAACGTGGTATCGGTTCAAACTTGGATTACTAGAGCATTCTTATCTTTAAAATTTATAGTGGATTAAAATTGCAATGATACGGCGTTGCCAACGCCCTTATGTACTACCCGTACACGGCGGGCGTTGCCGCCTTGTCTCATTTTTATTTTAATCCACTATAATTGAGGAAAGAGCAGTATGATGAAAAAGTTTTTATATATGTTTTTACTTTTTATACCCTTGTCAGCCTATGCAGGGACATATCGAGTAAACAAAACAGGGCTATTGCTTCAGACAAAGCATTTGAAAAATGGAAATATACAATTCGATATATATAACCCGCGCAATTCAGGGAAAAATTCTTTGGCGCAAGGCGTGGCAAAATTAAAATCAGGGGATTCGGAAATTGATATAGATGAAGAAACGGGTCTAGGTTATGCTGTGGATGAATATATTCATGATAAAAATCAATGCTTCATATCGATACGCCTAGATGTAGAAAAGGGTAAGAAAGGCTCGTTAAAGACCTCATGTCCGAAACAAAATGAATTAAGACATCTTAATATTCCAATTTTGAAAATTAAGTAGGCGTAACCAGTGGCGGGGTTGAAAACATGCCATTTAAAAAGCTCGTCTGAAAATCATTTCAGACGAGCTTATGGTTTTGTTGATGTTTGATCTAATTGATGTTCGTTAGGCTACACATTAAATAAGTATTTTATAGTGGATTAACTTTAAACCAGTACGG
>NZ_KV838101.1:993-6538 GCF_001838645.1 Neisseria sp. HMSC70E02
CCTTGTCCTGATTTAAATTTAATCCACTATATATAGGCTAAAGTTTGCCAGTTTCAGTTCGATTCCTGATATTTCGTCATGTCGAGAACAGTGATGTCTTCATGATCGAACATATTATCCCAAATTTGCTTATACAGTTCTTTTGCGGTCATTTGTTGAGGGATTTCAAAGGCTGCATCGGTGCTGGGAAATTGATCATATAGCTTTTCTTCCGTCCAGAAATTTAAGCCAAACCTTAAACTCTCTTTAATTCTGAATCGGGTTGATATGGGTAAGTTTTGATATTCAGGATACAGATATTCTTCCACTAATTTTTTTACACTATCTCGATTTACCAAATTCATACCTGATAATCCTTCAAGTCTGTCATCGACACCTTCGTGTAATAATCCAAGAAAAATTCTTATATATTCAGGGCTGACTTTATATGTTTTGCTCATTTAAATTTACCAAAAATCGAAACTGATTTACCGGTTGGTGGGAAAGTAAGCTAGGTTGAAACCCACCATTTAAAAAGGTCGTCTGAAAACCCTGTTTCAGGTTTTCAGACGACCTTTCATCTTTATTTTTCGTTTTGTTTGTACCAGTCGATGAATTCGTCCGGTTTGGCGAAGCCGAGCAAGGGGTCGCTGCGGCGGCCGTCGGCGTGGATGGCGAATATGCCCGGCGGGCCGTAGATTCCGTATTCTTTGTAGAGTGCCTGATGTTCGGGCGTGTTGGCGGTTACGTCGATTTGGAAGAAGCGTTCCATATCGACGGCTTCATGCACTTGCGGCTGGTTGAGCGTGTAGTTTGCCATTTCTTTGCAGGAAATACACCAGTCGGCATAGAAATCCAAAACGACGGGTTTGTCGGGGTTGGCTTTCAATGCGGCGTCCATGGCGGCTTTGAGTTCGGCGACGTCGGTGAACATTTTGCCGTGGTCGGTGGTTTTGCCTGCTTCGGACGGAGGAGAGAGCGTCAGAAAGTGGTGCAGGGCGGTGGTTTGTTTGTTTGCGCTTTGCCAGCCGAACCATGCGCCGCCGATGATGAGCAGGAAGCCCAAAACGGAGGCTGTGGTTTTCAGACGACCTTTTTGTTTGCCGGATTTAACCAGCAACATGACGGCAGGGACGATCATGAGCAGGGTGTAAAGCGCGACCACGAGGTAGTAGGGCAGGTGCGGTGTGGCGAGATAGACGGCTACAGCAAGCAGGATGAAGCCGAAGGCGTATTTAATGCCGTTCATCCAGTCGCCTGCTTTGGGCAGGACGTGGCCGCCGAATGTGCCGATGAGGATCAGCGGAACGCCGGTGCCGAGTGCCAAGACATACAACGCCAGCCCGCCCAAAACGGCATCACCGGTTTGTCCGATATAGCCCAAGGCGAATCCGAGCGGCGGGGCGACGCAGGGGCCGACGATCAGCGCGGAGAGTATGCCCATGACGAAGACGGAGAAGATTTTGCCGCCGGAGAGTTTGCTGCTTTGGTTTTGGAAATAGGATTGGACGGCGTTGGGCAGTTGGATGTTGAAGAGTCCGAACATGGAAAGCGCGAGGACGACCATCAGGCCTGCGGCGGCAAGGACGACCCATGCCTGTTGCAGCCATACGGTCAGAAGCGCGCCCGTCAAGCCTGCGATGACGCCGACCAGCGTGTAGGTCAGTGCCAAACCTTGCACATACGCTACGGACAGTGCGAAGGCGCGGCCTTTGCCGGCGGTTTTATCGCCGACAATAATGCTGGAAACAATCGGTAAAAGCGGATACATACAGGCGGTAAAGCTCAAGAATACCCCTGCGGTAAAAAACGCCAACAGGTTGGCGTTTAATGTGTCCCACGATAATTTGAAGCGGCTGCTGTCGTCGTTTTGCGAGGCTTTAGGCGCGGCGGCGGGGGATGGTTTGGCGGAATCGGGTTGCAGGAAGCGGTCTTTGGCGGATATGGGTTCGTCGCTTTGCGGCTGGTACAGGCCGTTGCCATTAATCTCAAAAGACGTGTCCACAGGCGGGTAACATACGCCGGCTTCGGCGCAACCTTGATAAGTCAACGTCAGCTTGTAGGTCGGCGCGGCTTTTTTGTAAGGCCAGTTGACCTGCGCGGCGCGGTGGAACACGGTTTGTTTGCCGAAAAACTCATCTTCTTTGGCTTCGCCTTTGCTGAAAACCGGTTCGCCCAATACGCCTTCAGGCGCGGTGGCGGCAACGATTTTCGATTGGTACATATAGTAGCCGTCGGCGATTTTGAATTCGACGTTGATGCCTTTGTCGGTAACGTTCACTTGCGGCACGAACGCTTTTTCAGGCGGCAGCAAATCGTCGGCGTTTACAGCGAACGCGTTGGAACACAGGGCAAAAAAGGCGGTAAAGAAGTAAAGGAGTTTTTTCATGGCGTCTTCTCGGTGGAAGGGTTGAACAGGCGCATTATAAACGCAGCAGCCGTTTATAGGCCTTAATTTATATTAAAAGCAGCGATTGTTTTTTATAGTGGATTAACTTTAAACCAGTACGGCGTTACCTCTCCTTAGCTCAAAGAGAACGATTCTCTAAGGTGCTGAAGCACCAAGTGAATCGGTTCCGTACTATCTGTACTGTCTACGGCTTCGTCGCCTTGTCCTGATTTATGTTAATTCCACTATAATCGTTGCGAGGGGGGATTATCGGACTGCTTGATAGATGATGCCCGTCGGATTGTCTCTTTTTCATAGCCGATTGGAACGGGAAAGGTCGTCTGAAAACTGATTTTCCGGTTTTCAGACGACCTTTCCAATTTTTTTTTGCTTGTTTAAGGATAAGCAATATAAGCGTAAGCCGAGTGGTTGTGTATCGATTCGAAGTTTTCGCTCTCGACGATGAAGCTTTCGATGCGTCCGTCGGCAATCAGCGCGGTGGCTACGTCGCGCACCATGTCTTCCACGAATTTCGGGTTTTCATAGGCTTTTTCGGTAACGTATTTTTCATCGGGGCGTTTGAGCAGGCCGTAAAGCTGGCAGCTTGCCTGCGCTTCGACACAGTCGATGATTTCCTCGATACCGACTTCGGCGTTGGCGGTCAGGCTGACGGTAACGTGCGAGCGTTGGTTGTGCGCGCCGTATTGGGAAATTTCTTTGGAACACGGACACAAAGAGGTTACGGGCACCATGACTTTCAAATTATGGCTGTATGCGCCGTTTTTGATTTCGCCTGTCAGGGTAACGTCATAGTCCAGCAGAGATTGGATGCCGGAAACAGGGGCGGATTTTTTGCGGAAGAAGGGGAAGGAAACGCTGATTTTGCCGGAATGGGAGTCTAAAAGCGCAACCATTTCGGCAGTCAGTTTGTGCAGCCTGTCGAAATCCAAAGCCTCGGTTTGTTGTTCCATCAACGCCACGAAGCGCGACATATGCGTGCCTTTTTGGTCGGCGGGCAGGAAAACCGTCATGGTCAGGCGGGCGACGGTGGATTGGCTGCCTTCGGCGGTATTCAAAGTAATCGGAAAGCGCAGGTCTTTGATACCGACCTGGTTAATCGGCAGATTGCGTAAATCTCGGCTGGATTGCACGTCTGCAATGGCGTTCATGCGTTGTTTGTCCTTAATTGTCGGATTGTTGGGGTGTGTGTCGTTTGGAAACGGATTCATGCCGTCCGTTTTGCAAATGCGAGATTATATCACTTGCAAACCGTGTCCGCATTGATTGTTTCTATTTTTCGGATAGTGATAAAATCCTGAATTATTCATATCTTTACAAGGTTGAACCGAGATGAAATTCGCCACCAAAGTCATCCATTCCAGCTACGATTGCGACGAACACAACCGCGCGCTGATGCCGCCGATTTATCAGAACAGTATGTTCGCGCTGCACGAAATCGGCGAGCAGGTTCCCTACCGCTATTCGCGCCTGAGCAATCCGACCCGTCAGGTTTTGGAAGATACGGTTGCCGATTTGGAACGCGGGGCGGCGGGTTTTGCCTTTTCCAGCGGTATGGCAGGCATTGATGCCGTGTGGCGTACCTTCCTGCGACCAGGCGATACCATCGTCGCCGTTGCCGATATTTACGGCGGCGCGTATGACTTGTTGGTTGACGTCTATAAAGAGTGGGGCGTGAACGTTGTCTTTGCCGATTTGGGCAACCCCAACCGCTTGGACGAACTGCTTGCCGCGCACAAGGTGAAACTGGTTTGGCTGGAAACCCCGTCCAATCCGCTTTTGCGGCTAGTGGACATCAAAGCGCTTGCCGCCAAAGCCCACGCAGCCGGCGCGTTGGTCGGCATCGACAACACCTTCGCCACGCCGTATCTGCAACAGCCGCTGGAAATGGGCTGCGACATCGTGTTCCACTCCGCCACCAAATACCTTTGCGGACACTCCGACGTATTGATGGGCATCGTTGCTGTCAAAACCAAAGAACTGGCAAAACCGTTGCACGACATGATGGTGCATACCGGCGCGATTGCCGGCCCGATGGATTGCTGGCTGGTGTTGCGCGGCATCAAAACGCTCGCCTTGCGCATGGAGGCGCACTGCAAAAACGCGCTCGACATCGCCTGCCGCCTCGAAGCCCATCCTGCCGTGGAAAAAGTGTTCTACCCCGGCCTGCCGTCGCACGAACATTACGAACTGGCGAAAACCCAAATGCCCAAAGGCATAGGCGGCGTGGTAACGGTTTATTTGAAAAACGACACGCGCGAAGCGGCAAACAGCGTGATTAAAAACATGAAATTGGTCAAAATGGCGTCCAGCCTCGGCGGCGTCGAAAGTCTGGTCAACCATTGCTATTCCCAGTCCCACAGTGGCGTGCCGCATGATGTGAAAATGGAAATGGGCATCAAAGTCGGCCTGCTGCGCTTCTCCATCGGTATTGAAGACGCGGATGATATTTGGAACGATATTTCCAAGGCCTTGGATACGACGCTGTAAAGACAAATAGGTCGTCTGAAAAGTGCATGGCAGGTTTTGCTAGAGCGGTTTCAGACGACCTTTTAGCTGACCTCACGTTAGAAAGGCAAAATCATGAAAACCCTGATCTCCACCCTTATGACCGCAATCATTCTGACCGCCTGTACTTCGCCTGCTGAAAAACCGCAGCCGTCCCAACCTGTCACGTCGTCTGAAAAACCATCCGAACCGCGTCAAGCGTCAACGCCGGCTTTGGCAGCGAAATGGTTTGTGGTTTCTTTCGGCAAATTCACCGAAAAAGATTTGGCGGGCAGAACCGCTTTTTTGGATTTGAGCAAAATGCCCAAGGCTCATGGCAAGATGGGTTGCAATCATTTGACGCTTCAAGCGCAGGAAGCCGGAGCGGGCAAAATTGATTTTGGTCCGATTGCCACGACGATGATGCTGTGTGAAGACATGAAGCTGGAAGAGGCTTTCTTGAACATGAAAAGCGTGTGGAACTATCGTTTCGACGGCAATGATTTGATTTTGGAGCAAAACGGCAAAACCATGCGCCTGCGCCGTCAGCCGTAAAATTTGAGTTTCAGTTCCGCTTAAAGGTCGTCTGAAAACCGGGCAATCAGGTTTTCAGACGACCTTTCGTCAAGCGAACGGGTATAATATAGTGGATTAAATTTAAATCAGGACAAG
>NZ_KV838101.1:6638-27948 GCF_001838645.1 Neisseria sp. HMSC70E02
CGCCGTACTGGTTTAAAGTTAATCCACTATACCTTCCGTTTCCCATACCGCATACACAAGGAATCCCATTATGGCAGCCTCGCCCGAAGCCAAGTTTACCGAAGAAAAAGTCTTGTGGATTAAACACCATACGCCCAAACTGATGACTTTTGCCATCAGCCGCCCCGAATCCTACCGCTTCTCGGCGGGGCAGTTTTCGCGGCTCGGGTTTCGCGACGGCGAAGGCTTTATCTGGCGCGCGTATTCCGTCGTGTCCGCCGAATACGCCGATACGCTTGAATATTTTGCCGTTTTGATCGAAGGCGGTCCCATGTCCGCGCGGTTTGCCGCCATGAAAGAGGGCGACACCATACTGCTCGACAAAACCGCTACGGGCTTCCTCCTGCCCGAACGCTTTCCCGACGGCAAGGACTTGGTTATGCTCTGCACCGGTTCTGGCATCGCGCCTTTCCTTTCCATCATCGAGCAGCCCGAAATCTGGCAGCGTTTCGACCGCTTGATTTTGGCGCACTCGGTTTCTTTCGCCGATGAACTGATTTTCAGACGACGTGTTGAAGCGTTGAAAGACCATCCGCTGATTGGCGAGTATTTCCACAAATTCCGCTTCGTCCCCATTACCACGCGCGAGGAAACCGAAGGCGCGTTGAGCGGCAAGCGCATTCCCGAGCTGCTGAAAGACGGCAGCCTCGAAACATACGCGGGATTCAAGTTCACCAAAGCGGACACGCGCTTTATGGTCTGCGGCAATCCCGCCATGGTCAAAGACACGTTCCAAGCCCTGATGGACTTGGGCTTCGCCATGCACCGCAACCGCATCCCGGGCGAAATCATGATGGAAAACGGGTTTTGAGCCTGATGATCCGGTAAGGTCTCAATAGAAGCAAAAAAGGTCGTCTGAAAAACGGTTTGCCGTTTCAGACGACCTTTTGTTTGAATGAATGGTTTTGCAGCCGTCGGTGTGGGGCGTGGCTGCTTATTCTTCACGCGGTTCTTCTAAATAATCATCCGCCTGTTGTTCGCGGGATTTCTTTTCTTTGTCCTTCTTTTTGTCCTTGCCGGGAATGGCGGCATTGATTAACGCGCCTGTGCCTTTGACGGCGATTTTACCTGCGGTCATGACGGTGGTGGCGGCCAGATTGACGGCGCTGGTGACGATACAGCCGCTGAGTGCCAAACTGAGGAACACGGGAAGAAGAAGGACTTTTATGTTCATCAATGTTCGCATCCGCATTGATGGTCGTGGTGTCCGCCGCTGCATCCGGAAGCCGCTTCGTGCCAGCTTTCGTCGTCGCCGTCGAATTCTTCCATTTCGTCAAATTCGCCGTTTTCAACCAGCGCGACAAGTTCTTCGAGGCTTTGCGCCCCTTCGACCCAAAAGCAGGGGATATCAGGCGGCGTATCGGGAGCGAGCAGGGCGGCGGTTTGATCATGCCACGCAATCCAATAGCCGTTTTCGGTGTGGACGAATTGGGCATCGGGATGAATGGTTTCTCCGGTCGTTCCGACCAGCATTCTTTCGGCAATGTCGGCTTGGTAGGGTTGAATCTGCATGATGGGTTCCTGTGAACAAAATCAGCTTTTATTGTAACGGAAAATCCATGGCGGATTATAGTGGATTAACTTTAAACCAGTACGGCGTTACCTCTCCTTAGCTCAAAGAGAACGATTCTCTAAGGTGCTGAAGCACCAAGTGAATCGGTTCCGTACTGTCTGTACTGTCTACGGTTTCATCGCCTTGTCCTGATTTAAATTTATAGTGGATTAAAATTGCAATGATACGGCGTTGCCAACGCCCTTATGTACTACCCGTACACGGCGGGCGTTGCCGCCTTGTCTCATTTTTATTTTAATCCACTATAAATCGTCTTTCGAGATGGGGCAAAGCAGGGTTGAATCCGTAGACGACGGTTTCGATATCAGAGGTCGTCTGAAAACAAGCGCGGCGGATTGCGTTCAAATATTTGCCCAATAAAAAAGCAGCCTGTTTCAGGCTGCTTTTTGCATCAAGGGATGTAACGTGTCAATCTTATACCACTTCGGCTTTGGTGATGACTACAGGTTCGGTCGGTACGTCGTCGTGGTAGCCGTGGCGTTTGGTGGCGACGCCTTCGATGGCATCGACCACGTCAAAACCATCGACGACTTTGCCGAATACGGCGTAGCCCCAGTCTTGGACGACGGTTTTGCCGTACAGCTCTTTGGAACGGAAGTTCAGGAAGGCGTTGTCGGCGGTGTTGATGAAGAATTGCGCGCTGGCGGAATGCGGGTCGGAGGTGCGCGCCATGGCGATGGTGTATTTTTCGTTGGGCAGGCCGTTGGACGCTTCGTTTTGAATCGGCTCGCGTGTTTCTTTTTCGTTCATGTTCTCGTCCATGCCTCCGCCTTGAATCATGAAGCCTTTGATGACGCGGTGGAAGATTACGCCGTCGTAGAAGCCGTCTTTGACGTATTGCTCGAAGTTTTTGGCGGTAACGGGGGCTTTGTCGAAATCGAGTTCGATTTTGATGTCGCCTTTGTTGGTGTGCAGGATAATCATGGGTTTCCTTTCGTTAAGAATCTTTTTACAAATGGTGCTGGGCGGAAAAACTTCAAGGTCGTCTGAAAAATATTCTTTCAGACGACCTTGTGGTTATGGTTTTACGGGTTTACATCAGGATGAAATAAGCCCACAGCGCAACCAATACGATACAGAGGACGTTCAGCAGCAAGCCGACGTTCATCATTTCGCGTTGCTTAATCAAGCCTGTGCCGAACACAATCGCATTGGGCGGCGTGGCAACCGGCAGCATGAACGCGCAAGATGCGCCGATGCCGATGACGAATACCAAAACTTGTTCGGGCAGCCCCATTTGCGTGGCGATGCTGGCGAAAATGGGGACGAGCAGCGCGGCGGAGGCGGTATTACTGGTGAACTCGGTCAGGAAGATGATGAAGGTGGCGACTACGAAAATCACCAGCAGCGGATGCGCGGCGGTGAAAGTGGTAGCTACCTGCTGACCCAAGGCTTCGGATGCGCCGGAAGATTGCAGCAGCGCGCTCAAGCTGATGCCGCCGCCGAAGAGCATCAACACACCCCAGTCGGTATTGCGGGCGACTTCTTTCCATTGCGCCACGCCGAATACGACGACGGCAACGGCGGCAATCAGGGCGATGACGGTATCGGGGTTGGAAATACCGAATGCTTCTTTGATTTTGGAGCTGAATACCCAAGCGACAGCAGCAGCGATGAAAATCAACAGTGCAATCACGCGGTGCAGCGTCCAAGGGATAGACTCGGCTTTGACTTCGACGCGTTCGTTCAGATTGGGCTTGAGGATGACGTACATGGAAAACAGCATCAAGGGCAGAATCAACAGCATCATCGGCAGGCCGAGCTTCATCCAGCCGACGAAGTCCAGATTCAGGGCTTTGGCGGCGATCATGTTCGGCGGCGAACCGACCACGGTACCCAAACCGCCGATACTGGCGCAGTAGGCGATGCCGAGCAGGACGAAGACGTAGGTTTTACGTTCTTTTTCTTGGTCGAGGTGGCTCATCATACCCATTGCCAAAGGCAGCATCATAGCGGCGGTGGCGGTGTTGCTGATCCACATGGACAGGAAGGCGGTAACGGCAAACAGCATCAACACGGCGACTTTCATATTGCCGCGCGACAGGTGCAAGAGGTTGACAGCGATTTTGCGGTCGAGGCGCTGCATGTGCAGGGCGGTGGCAAGCGCGAAGCCGCCGAAGAAGATGTAAATCGTCGGATCGGCAAAGCCCGCCATCGCTTTTTTGATGTCCATATCGGGGAAGCCGAGTACGACGGCGAGAATCGGCACCATCAATGCGGTTACCGTAATGTGGACGGCTTCGGTAAACCAAAGCGCAGCAACGAAAATCAACAGCGCGATGCCTTTGTTGGCATCGGTGCTGTAAGGCAGGATGCTGTAAATGCCGAAACAGACGACGGCGGAGATGATGGTGGTCAGCAGGCCTTTAAAGTCGGTAATCGGCTTTTGCGCACTGAGCAGCTCGACATTCTCAGGATGCTGGGTTTTGTCCTTTGCATGTAAGTCCATGGAGTATTCCTCTGAAACATAACGTGAAATCGCTAAAACCGCTGAAGCATAGGCTCATCGCCTGACATTGCTTTTTTATTGATTTCACTGAATCGGTTTTTCTTGTTTCCCGCAGCGGGTTGTTCGCAGGCTTTGGATTTCAGGCAAACAAAGCCGTGCAGCATGGCAATGAGTATATTTGTAATCGGGTGTAGTGTAAATATAATGTTAACAATCGGGCGCGGTTTTTTACGAAAACGGATTGATGGGAAACTAAAAATATCTTTTTGTTGATTTTCAGACGACCTCCTTTGTAGTTAAAGCGTTAAGGTCGTCTGAAATGTCTAAAACATGCCGTTATCGTGATATGATGCCGCATCTTTAACGACGCCGTCACGTCAATGAAAAAAATATTCAAAATCCTCCTGAAAGCCGTGTTGGCATTTATCATCGCCGCCATCCTTTACTTTGCCGCCGCTTACATACTTGGTAAGATTCCGCAGGACAGCATTGAAGCCTCCGATGGCGAGGTAACCCTTTACCTGCACAGCAACGGCGTACACGCCGACATCATCATGCCGCTTTCAGACGACCTTTTCGACTGGACCAGCATCATCAATCCTGCCGACAGTACCGCAGGGCAAGGCGATGCGCCCATCCGCTACGTTGGCATAGGCTGGGGCGAGCGCAATTTCTATTTGAACACGCCGCAGTGGTCGGATTTGACCGCCTCTACGGCAGTACAGGCGTTAAGCGGAATCAACAGCACACTGATTCACGCCATCTACTACCGCGAGCCGCCGCGCGAAGGCGAAAATACCGTCAAATTCACCGTCAGCCGCGAACAATACCGCCGCCTGAGTGCCAACCTGATGCGTCATTTCAAATTGAAAGCAGGCAAAGCCATCCCCGTCGCCGGCGCGCATTACAGCGCTGACGACGCATTCTACGAGGCAGAAGGACGCTACCATCTTTTCAATACGTGCAACAGCTGGCTCAACCGCCGCCTGACCGAAAGCGGCATCAACGGCGTCGTTTGGACACCGTTCCCCGATCCGCTGCTCGACAGCCATCGTACCAATACAGCAGAAAAACCATGAAAACCCTGACCATCCGCCATCTCACGCTCGGCAGCGGACAGCCGAAAATCGCCGTTCCCTTGGTTGCCCGAGACGAAGCAGCCTTATCCGCCGCCCTGAAAAACCTCGAACACGCCTGTTTCGATATTATCGAGTTCAGAGCCGACTATTTCGACCAAGCGGGCAATCCTGAATACCTGATCGCCCAAGCCGAAGCCGTACGCCGCGCCTTTCCAGAAACCCCGCTGCTGTTTACCTTCCGACGCGCAGAGGAAGGCGGCGAATACCCTTGCAGCAAAGCGTATTATTTCGAGTTGCTCGATAAAGCCGCCGTTTCAGGCATCATCGACATCATCGACGTCGAACTTTCCGCCGGCGAGAGCGAAGTCCGCCAAGCGGTTGCTGCCGCCAAGGCGCACGACACCGCCGTCCTGATGAGCAACCACGATTTCCACCAAACGCCCGCCAAATCGGACATCACAGGTCGTCTGAAAAAAATGGAAGAGGCAGGCGCGGACATCTGCAAAATCGCCGTGATGCCCCAAAGCCCCGCCGATGTCCTGACGCTTTTGGAAGCCACTTGGGAAGCCCGTCAAACCGCAAACCGCCCGATTGTTACCATTTCTATGGGCAAACTCGGACTCGTCAGCCGTATCTCAGGTTCAACCTTCGGCTCCGCCATCACATTTGGCACGGCAGGAACCGCCTCCGCCCCCGGCCAGCTCGATTCCGCCAACCTGAAAAACATCTTGGATGTTTTGGAAAACGGCAACACCGCCGGATAACAATAAATACAAAAAAACAAAAGGTCGTCTGAAACAGCGTTCAGACGACCTTTTTAGGATATTCCGCTATAATGGCGGCAATTTGAATAGAAAAGGAAAGTTATGAACCGTCTGTACCCCCACCCGATTATCGCCCGCGAGGGCTGGCCGTTTATCGGCGGCGGTTTGGTATTGAGTTTGCTGGTGTCTGCCTGCTGCGGCTGGTGGTCGCTGCCGTTTTGGATTTTCACCGTATTTGCCCTACAATTTTTCCGCGATCCCGCCCGCGAAATCCCGCAAGACCCTGAAGCGATTTTAAGCCCCGTTGACGGACGCATCGTCGTCGTCGAGCGCGCGCGTGATCCTTACCGTGATACCGAAGCGTTGAAAATCAGCGTGTTCATGAACGTCTTCAACGTCCACTCGCAAAAATCGCCTGTCGACTGCACCGTGACCGCCGTCGAATACAATAAAGGCAAATTCCTCAATGCCGATTTGGACAAAGCCAGTACCGAAAACGAACGCAACGCCGTACTGGCGACTACCGCGTCAGGTCGCGAAATCACCTTCGTCCAAGTCGCAGGCTTGGTTGCCCGCCGCATTTTGTGTTACACCAAAGCAGGCGAGAAACTGACCCGCGGCGAACGCTACGGCTTTATCCGCTTCGGTTCGCGCGTCGATATGTATCTGCCGGTTGACGCGCAGGCACAAGTCGCCATCGGCGACAAAGTCACCGGCGTGCGCACTGTTTTGGCGCGCCTGCCGCTCCAAGCCCCTGAAGCTGCCGTACCGACCGAAACCACCAGCGCCGCACAAGCGGAAACGCCCGCTCCGGCGCAAGCTGCTGCCGAAGTAGTCCAATCCGAAATCGAAGCGGCTGCCGATAAAGTCCGCAATGCCGCAGAGCAGTCATTGAAAGACTGACGGCTGAAAGCTGAACAAGAGGTCGTCTGAAAACCTTTTTCAGACGACCTTGTTTTATCAGAAACGGTAAATACGGTATAATTTGAACCCAACACACATTACACCCGACGGATGGATTTCCCGTCGGTTTTCCCTTTTCAGACGACCTGTACCGAATATCAAAAATCCATCCATGACCGCAAAATCCTCTAAAACCGCATCAAAAACTAAAGCCAAAACAAACGCCAAACCGAGCACGCGCCGTCAAAGCCAGACTAAGGCGCAGACAGAGCCGAACAAGGTTTCCGAGCGTTTGAAGGCTGCCAAAGCGCTGCAAAAAAATGAAGAAAAAAAAGCGCGCCCCGAGCATGTCGTCAATTTGATTAACGACGCGTTGTGGCTCTTCGGGCTGATGGTGACGGTCTTCATTGCCATTTCCCTCGCCAGCTTCCAAATGACCGACCCCGCATGGTCGCGCAGCGTGCCAAAATCGGATGACATCGCCAATTTCGGCGGGCTGTTTGGCGCGTATGTTTCCGATGTCGGCTATTATCTTTTTGGTCTGTCGTTTTGGTGGTGGATCGCCGCTTCGTGCGTTTTCCTCTATAAAAATTTCCGCCCGCTGCAAAAGCGCGAAAACTATAAATCGTACAACCACGGCGTTGCCGCGCTGGCTTTGTTCCTGCTTTTGGTGTGCAGCCCGATTCTCGAATATTTCACCCTTCAAAATACTTTGGACGAAACCCTGCCTGTCGGTGCGGGCGGTTTGGTCGGCGCTTTGGCTGGTTCGGGCTTGGCTTGGCTGCTGGGCAAATCCGGCAGCTTGCTGATTATGTGCGTCATGCTGCTGCTTTCTGTTTCCTTGCTGGCGCAAGTGTCTTGGCTGGAAGTGATGGCGAAAACAGGACGCAATACCGAAAGCCTGTTTTCAGGCATTTGGGGTCGTCTGAAAAAAGCATTGGGCAGACGCAAGGACGACGGCTCGACCGCCGAAGCCTTGGAAACGGAAAACACACGCCGTATGGTGAAAGAAGCCAAAAACATCACCGCCACGCCCGTTACCCCGCTTGCAGGCAGCACCAGCAACCGCAAATCTGTTGCGGTCTCCGTCGCGCCGCCACCCAAAATTCAGGCTTCTTTGTTTGAAGACAACGAGCCGCAACAGACAGGCGAATACCACAAACCCAGCATGAGCCTGCTGCGCCTGCCCAACGGCGAACCCGTCAGCATCAATCCCGCCGAATTAGAGCGCACTGCCGAATTGATTGAATCCAAGTTGGCAGAATTCGGCATCGGCGTGCAAGTCGTTTCCGCCACTTCCGGCCCTGTGATTACGCGTTATGAAATCGAACCCGCACAAGGCATAAAAGGCAGCCAAATCGTTGCCCTGTCTAAAGATTTGGCGCGTTCCATGTCGCTGCAATCCGTGCGCATCGTGGAAACCATCGCGGGCAAAAACACCATGGGCATCGAGTTGCCCAACGAAAAACGCCAAGACGTGATGTTGAGCGAAATCTTGTCTTCGCCCGTGTTTACTGAAGCCAAATCCAAGCTGACCGTCGCGTTGGGTAAAGACATTTCCGGTACGCCCGTCGTCGGCGACTTGGCAAAAATGCCGCATCTTTTGGTCGCCGGTATGACCGGTTCGGGTAAATCCGTTGGCGTGAACGGTATGATTATGTCCATGCTTTTCAAAGCCACGCCCGACGAAGTCCGCTTCATCATGATAGACCCGAAAATGCTCGAATTGAGTATTTACGACGGCATTCCGCACCTGCTCTGCCCGGTTGTGACCGATATGCGTGAAGCGGGGCAGGCGTTGAACTGGTGTGTCGCCGAAATGGAAAAACGCTACCGCCTGCTTTCCCACGCCGGCGTGCGCAACTTGGAAGGCTTCAACCAAAAAGTCGAAGCCGCCAAAGCATCGGGCAAACCCATGCCCAACCCGTTCAGCCTGAATCCGGACGACCCCGAGCCGCTGGAAAAACTGCCGATGATTGTGGTCGTTATCGACGAGCTAGCAGACCTGATGATGACCGAACGCAAAGCCGTCGAGCAACAAATCGCCCGCCTCGCCCAAAAAGCGCGCGCCGCCGGTATCCATATGATTGTCGCGACCCAACGTCCAAGCGTCGATGTCGTAACCGGCTTGATTAAAGCGAATATCCCGACGCGCATGGCGTTTACCGTACAAAGCAAAATCGACAGCCGTACCATCCTCGACCAGATGGGCGCGGACGAGCTGCTGAAATACGGCGACTCCCTGTTCCTGCAACCGGGCAGCGCCGAGCCGACCCGCCTGCAAGGTGCATTCGTTTCAGACGACGAAGTGCATCAAGTCGTCAACTTCGTCAAATCGCAAGCCCCCGCCGACTATATCGAAGGTTTGCTCAGCGGTGAAGCTGCGCTGGAAACCACCAACATTGTTAATCCAAATGCAGGCAGCGATGAATTGTTCGACCAAGCCGTCGCCTACATTTTGGAAAGCAAAAAAACTTCCATCTCCTCCCTGCAACGCCAGTTGCGCATCGGCTACAACCGCGCCGCCAATCTGATGGAAGCGCTCGAAAACGCCGGTGTCGTTTCCCCCGCAGACATCAACGGCAGCCGCAGGATTCTGGCGCAAAAAGACCAGTTGTAATCCCGAGAAAAGTCACAGGTCGTCTGAAAACCGGTTATACCTGTTTTCAGACGACCTTTTATGATGTCGGATTCAATACCTTATTTTATCGGGGCAAAATCGGCCCGTCTATCGACGATATAGTGGATTAACTTTAAATCAGGACAAGGCGGCGGCAATGCCGTACTGGTTTAAAGTTAATCCACTATATTATCCAGTCAATCAAACATTGTGATATACTAGCCAGCTAATTTTCCTGCCTTTTGCAAGCAACGGACGATAAAGCCCCGATGGGTCGGGGCCGCTTTTGCAGTCATCATTGGCAAAAGGATTCCCATTTTTTATTTAACACAACAAATTAAGGTCTTACGATGAGCGTAACTGTTGAAACTTTAGAAAATCTGGAACGCAAAGTAGTGTTGTCTCTGCCTTGGTCCGAAATCAACGCAGAAACCGATAAAAAACTGAAACAAACCCAACGCCGTGCAAAAATCGACGGTTTCCGTCCGGGTAAAGCACCTTTAAAAATGATTGCCCAAATGTACGGTGCAAGCGCTCAAAATGATGTCATCAATGAAATGGTCCAACGCCGTTTCTACGATGTTGCCGTTGCCCAAGAATTGAAAGTTGCCGGCTATCCGCGTTTCGAAGGCGTTGAAGAACAAGACGATAAAGAATCCCTGAAAATCGCTGCGATTTTCGAAGTGTTCCCTGAAGTCGTTATCGGCGATTTGTCTGCACAAGAAGTCGAAAAAGTAACCGCTTCCGTCGGCGATGCCGAAGTGGACCAAACCGTAGAAATCCTGCGCAAACAACGTACCCGCTTCAACCATGTTGAACGCGAAGCCCAAAACGGCGACCGCGTCATCATCGATTTCGAAGGCAAAATCGACGGCGAACCTTTCGCCGGCGGCGCATCCAAAAACTACGCCTTCGTATTGGGCGCAGGTCAAATGTTGCCTGAATTTGAAGCTGGCGTAGTCGGCATGAAGGCAGGCGAAAGCAAAGACGTTACCGTCAACTTCCCTGAAGACTACCACGGTAAAGACGTTGCCGGTAAATCCGCTGTCTTCACCATCACATTGAACAACGTATCCGAACCCACCCTGCCCGAAGTTGATGCCGACTTCGCCAAAGCATTGGGTATCGCCGACGGAGACGTTGCTAAAATGCGCGAAGAAGTGAAGAAAAACGTAGGCCGCGAAGTTGAGCGCCGCGTGAACGAACAAACCAAAGAATCTGTAATGAACGCGCTGCTCAAAGCCGTAGAGCTGAAAGCGCCTGTTGCTTTGGTAAATGAAGAAGCCGCCCGCTTGGCAAACGAAATGAAACAAAACTTCGTCAACCAAGGCATGGCTGACGCTGCCAACTTGGATCTGCCTTTGGACATGTTCAAAGAGCAAGCCGAACGCCGCGTATCTTTGGGTCTGATTTTGGCCAAACTGGTTGAAGAAAACAAACTGGAACCGACTGAAGAGCAAATCAAAGCCGTTGTTGCCAACTTCGCAGAAAGCTACGAAGATCCTCAAGAAGTGATCGACTGGTACTACGCAGAGCCTTCCCGCCTGCAAGGTCCGACTTCTTTGGCAGTAGAAAGCAACGTCGTTGATTTCGTTTTGGGCAAAGCCAAAGTAACCGAAAAAGCTTTGTCTTTTGACGAAGTGATGGGCGCACAAGCCTAATCATCTTCAAAAGGTCGTCTGAAACAGACAACTTGAAAGCACCAAAGCACCCCTTTGGTGCTTTCGCAACATTGACAGGAGACAAAAATGTCCTTCGATTTCAATAATTACCTCGTTCCTACCGTTATCGAACAAAGCGGCCGCGGCGAGCGTGCATTTGATATTTACTCGCGCCTTTTGAAAGAGCGCATCGTATTTTTGATTGGCCCGGTAACCGACGAGTCCGCCAATTTGGTGGTTGCCCAGCTGTTGTTTTTGGAAAGTGAAAATCCGGACAAAGATATTTTCTTCTACATCAATTCCCCCGGCGGCTCGGTAACGGCAGGCATGTCGATTTACGACACCATGAATTTCATCAAGCCCAACGTCTCCACTTTGTGCTTAGGGCAAGCGGCAAGCATGGGCGCATTCCTGCTCTCGGCAGGCGAAAAAGGCAAACGTTTCGCCCTGCCCAACAGCCGTATCATGATTCACCAACCTTTAATCAGCGGCGGTTTGGGCGGTCAGGCATCCGATATTGAAATCCATGCCCGCGAGCTGTTGAAAATCAAAGAGAAACTCAACCGCCTGATGGCGAAACACTGCGGCCGAGACTTGGCAGATTTGGAGCGCGACACCGACCGCGACAACTTCATGTCTGCCGAAGAAGCCAAAGAATACGGTTTGATTGACCAAGTTCTGGAAAATCGCGCTTCTTTGCAGGCTTAAATGTTTGATTTGAGCAATTGAAACACACGCTGACAGAAGACGCGCTGATTATTCCGCTATTTCGCCTGTACAACGGAGCGGCTGTTTTTGATGAGGCTGTTTGGGTAAGGAAAGAGCGGTTTTGTTGAAGCGTCGCTGACGGCGGTGTTTGAATGGATTTGACGAAAAGGTCGTCTGAAAACTTGAAAGACAGGTTTTCAGACGACCTTTTTGATTTGCTGCATTGGAATTGAGATTACGTTAACGACGTTGGTTCGTTTTTGTCTTGTGCTGATAGATGAAGAATCCCGCTGTATGCCTTATTCCGTAAAGAAAGTATGCGCGCCAAGATAATGTTTGGCGTAATACGGGCTGGAGAGTTTTTCGGTTTTGATGGTTTTGCCGCTGCTTGGGGCGTGGATAAATTCGCCGTTGCCGATGTAGAGGCCGACATGGGAATATTGGGATGAACCGCCGGTGTTGAAAAAGACGAGGTCGCCGGCTTTTAATTGGTTGTCGGGGATTTTGCGGCTGGCCGCCGCCATGTCGCGGGCGGTTCGCGGGAGGCTGACATCGAGGGCGTTTTTATAGACGAATTGAATCATGCCGCTGCAGTCGAAGCCGGTGGTAGTGCTGCTGCCGCCCCATCTGTAAGGCGTGCCGATTAGCCCCATGCTGTGCAGCATAAGTTCTTGCGAGCCTTGAGTGCGGTCGATGTTGCTGATGCGGACGGGTTGGACTGTTCGGGCGGTGGTGTGGGTTTTGGTCTTTGGATGATGTTTGCCGGAAAAAAGGCCGCAGGAGGCGAGGGGTAGGATGATGGCGGCGGTCAGGGCGGTGCGGATAATCGGTTTCATGGGATTCCTTTTTAGGGACGTTTCAGACGAGGTTTGGCAAGAGGTCGTCTGAAAAAGGTTTTTCTATAGTGGATTAACTTTAAACCAGCACGGCGTTGCCTCTCCTTGCCGTACTATCTGTACTGTCTGCGGCTTCGTCGCCTTGTCCTGGTTTAAATTTAATCCACTATATTTGTGTGATGGGTTAGTCCGTATTTTTGTTTTGAGGTCGTCTGAAAACTTGAAATACAGGTTTTCAGACGACCTTTCGTTTGGGTCTTACAGCAATCCTTCTATCGGCAGGATGGAGAGGATTTTGGAGGTAACGCGTTTCCAGAATTTGGCTTCCGGCTCGGCGGAGTAGGTTTTTTGGGTGGCGGGGTCGTACCAGTGAAGTTTGTTGTATTTGTCGAGGGTAACCTGATAGGCGTATTTCGGGGTGGTATTGACGAGGGTGCGCTGCATTTCGCCTGCGATTTTGGGGCTTTCGAGGACGACGCCCATTTCGGTGTTGAGTCTGGCGGAGCGCGGGTCGAGGTTGAATGAGCCGATGAAGACGCGTTTTTCGTCCACGATGAAGGTTTTGGCGTGCAGGCTGGTGGCGGAACTGCCGGTCAGACCGCGGTCTTTGGTGGTGGGGACGGCGTGGTTGGGTTGCAGCTCGTAGAGTTTGACACCGACTTTGAGCAGGGGCTTGCGGTATTTGACGTAGCCTGAATGGACGGCGGCGACATCGGTCGCTTGGAGCGAGTTGGTCAGGACGGTTACGTCCACGCCGTTTTGGACGAGTTGGTCGAGCGCGCGCACGCCTGATTTGGTGGGAACGAAATAGGGCGAAACGAGATAGACGCTTTTTTCGGGCGTTTTCAGGGCGTTTTGCATGCGGTCGAAAATGGGCGGTTTGTGGCGGTCGCGGTCCAGCCCTTTGGCGGGGTCGTCGCTGATCAGGCGGGTGTGGACGCTTTGCCAGTCTATGCTGTTGCTCTGCATTTTTTTGTAGAGTTCGGAATTTTCGATGCTGCTGCGGTAGCGGCTGAGGGTTTCGTTTTTGTCTTTGTCGTTGTAACCCAGCTCTTGGAAGCCTTTTTCGATATCGCCTTTTTTGATGATGCTGGCGACAGTGTAGGAGGAATGGCTTGCCCAATAGCGGTCGAAGTCTTGGGAAACTTCGGTCACGACGCGGCCGGTGGCGAGGATGTCGAGGTCGGCGAAGATGGTGTCTTCGCCGACTTTGAAATATTCGTCGCCGATATTGCGCCCGCCGAGGATGGTGGCGCGGTTGTCGGCGGTGAAGGATTTGTTGTGCATCCGGCGGTTGAGGCGGGGGAAGTCGGTCAAATAGCCCAGCGCGCGCCATTTGCGGCGGACGAAGGGGTTGAACAGGCGGATTTCGATATTGGGATGGCTGTCGAGGGCGAGCAGGACGTTGTCCAGGCCGTTGGTGTTGTTGTCGTCCAGCAGCAGGCGCACGCGCACGCCACGTTCGGCGGCACGGTGGATCAGGTTGAACATGAGCTTGCCGGAGATGTCGTTGTGCCAGATGTAGTATTGGAGGTCCAGAGTGTGGTCGGCGGCTTCAATCAGGGCGGCGCGGGCGACGAAGGCTTCGTGCGCGTCGTTGAGCAGATAGACATTGGAAATATCGCCGCCGGTTTTGGCAGTGGCGGTGTTGAGCAGGGCATCCATGCGCGGGGCGGAACGGATGTCGAGGTAGTGGCTTTCAGGGCGATCGTCCAGTGAGGGCAGGCCGGCGCAACCTGTCAGAAAAACCGGAAGCATAAGGATGAGATGGATTTTTTTCATTCTTGAGGGCGTTTCAGACGACCTTTTTCGCTGAAACGATATTTTTATTTAGAAGGGTCGTCTGAAAAGAAGTTCGATGTTTATACGGTTCGCATTTTAACCTATTTTTTTGAAGTCGTTAGGTTGCGTCCGTCGGAAATGTGCAGGCGGCTGAATATGGTGCTGGAGACAAGCGTAATCAAGCCGATGGAAAGCAGGGTAAGGCGGAATGAGAGGTGGAGGTTGCCTGCGGTGAAGCTGCTTTGCGACCAGTTTTGCAGGATAAGCGCGCCGAGCGCAATGCCGAGGCTGATGGCGAGTTGTTGGTTGACCGCCATCAGGCTGTTGCCGCTGCCGGTTTGGTGCGCGCGCAGGTCGGCGATGGTCAGGGTGTTCATGGCGGAAAACTGGATGGAGTTGCAGGTGCCGATGAGGAGCAGCAAGACTATCCAGACGCTTAAGGACGTGTCGGCGTCGGGTAGGGCAAGCAGCATAATCAATATGGCGAGGAGGCGCGTGTTCCAAATCAACACGCTGCGGTAGCCAAAGCGCGACATCAGGGGCTTGATGAGCGGTTTGACAACAAGTGAGGCGAAAGCGACGGGCGCGACCAGCCAGCCGGATACGCTGGCGGCAAAGCCGAACGCGACTTGAAACAATAGCGGCAGCAAAAAAGGGATGGAACTGATGCCGAGCCGGCTGAACAGATTGCCTGTCAGACCCAGCCGGAAGGTGCGGACTTGGAATAAATCCGCTGCATAAATCGGGTTGGCGGCGGTTTTCATGTGGCGGTAGTAGAGCAGGGCAAATGCCGTGCCGCCGAGCGCGAGTAGGAGTGAAAACCAAACCGCACCAGAATGGGACACCATTTCCACTGCCAACATCAAGAGACACGCCGCCGAAGCGAAAGTCAGGTAGCCGCTCAAGTCCAGAACCGTATTTTCGCCTTTGACATCGGGCATAATCCGCCAGCCCAGCAAAACGCCAAGCAGCCCTATGGGCAGGTTCATCAGGAAAATCCAATGCCAAGATGCGTATTCGACCAAATAGCCGCCGACCAAAGGGCCGAATATCGGGCCGATCAGCGCAGGCATGACGGCATAATTGATGGCGTTTAAGAGTTGGGATTTGTCGTACACGCGCAAAATCGTCAGGCGCGGTACGGGTACCAACATCGACCCGCCTATGCCCTGAATCACCCGCGCCATCACCAGCATGGGCAGATTGGCTGCCGCCGCACACAATGCCGATCCGAGCATGAAAATGCCGATTGAACCGAAAAATACGTTTTTAGTGCCGAATCTGTCCACCAAATAGCCGCTTAAAGGAATCAGCAGGGCAACGGTCAGCGTATAAGAAATCGCCGCCAGCTGCATATTGAGCGGCGATACTTTGAAATCTTTGGCAATTTCGGGCAGGGCGGTGTTCAGAATCGTTGCGTCCAGCATTTGCATGAAAATCGCAATTGCCAACAGCAGGGGCAGCCAGCGGGACGGGCGGACGGGCGGCGTTTCCGAAACGTTTGATTCGGTTTTGTTCATAGGGATGAATTGTAACTGATTTGGCAGGAGGTCGTCTGAAAGGCGGCTGGTTCTTTCAGGCTTTGGGATGAGAACCGGATGGCTGCTGGATAAATGGATTTTTGACAGATTTGTTGGCTTGAAGATGAAGAAACGAACGGCTTGCGCCTGTAAAGGGATGCGGCGGGCAGATTATGAGTGGAACATCCATTTTGTCAAAAAGGTCGTCTGAAAACAGGAAAATACCGGTTTCAGACGACCTTTGCGTTTTTAAGCTGCCTCAATTATCAGGCGATTTCGAGCCACATCACTTGGTAGGGGCGCAGCACCAAATCCTGATTCAGTGCCACAGTTTCGCCGCTGATGAGGTCTTTGGCGCGGGCGGGCATGGCTTGCAGGGTGTGCGCGCTGATGGTTTGCGGGTGTTCGCTGAAGTTGCCGAACGCCAACAGTGCGTTGTTGCGGATGTAGCCGATGATGTGTTTGTTGTTGGTGTTGAAAGTAACCAGACGGCCGCCGTTCAAACGCGGGTTGTTTTGGCGGATGTCTATCATGTGGCGCAGGCCTTGATAGATTTGTCCTGCCGCGGTTGACGGGTCGTGGCGCTGTTCGTACAACTCGGCGTTGTAACGCGGACGGTGCGCCCAGCGGCTGTCGTCGCTCTTGTTGCGGTCGTTTGACCAGTCGTCGTCGTTGAGCGTGCCGACTTCGTCACCGAGATAAATCAGGGGTAGGCCGCCGGTACTCAGGGCGATGCTGTACAAAAGTTTGATGCGGTCAACGGCGTGGGGGTCGTGTTGCGCCAAACCAGCCAGTGCGGCGGCAGTACCGCTGACGCGGCAGTCGCCGGTGTTGGGGTTGTATTGGAAAGGGACGCCGCGCGCGAAGCTGCCGTCGAAATGGTTGACGAAGAAGCGGTTGAGGAATTGGCGGTGGTCGTAGCCGTGGATGCCGAACTGCCATGCGTCTTCGTCGGCGAATGTCCAGCCGATGTCGTCATGGCTGCGGACGTAGTTGACCCATGCGGTATGGTCGGGCAGGTTGTGGCGGTAGGAGAGGGCTTGGTGGAGCAGGTTGACTTCGCGGGTGGCGAGGGTGTTCCACAGCAATGCCATTTGCAGCGGGTTGTAGCCGATTTGGCATTCATCTTGTCCGATGTATTGGACGACTTGGTCGGGGTGGACAATGGCTTCGGATTTGAAGAACACGGCAGGTGCGGCGATGCGCATGACGGCGTTGAACGCGCGGATTAAGGCGTGGGCTTGCGGCAGGTTTTCGCAATCCGTACCCATTTGTTTCCAAATGAAGGCGACGGCGTCCATACGCAGGATGTCGACGCCCAGATTGGCGAGGAACATCATTTCACCCGCCATGGCGCGGAATACCCAAGGATTGCTGTAATTCAAATCCCATTGGAAGGAATTGAACGTCGTCCATACCCAGCGTCCGTCTTCCAATTGGGAGAAGCCGCCCGGATGCTGGTCGGGGAAGATTTCGCGCAGGGTGCGGTCGTATTGGTCGGGCATCCAGCGGTCGGGGAAGATATAGTAGAAATTGTCGAAAAGCGGATCGCCGGCGGCGCAGCGTTTCGCCCATTCGTGTTCGTTGGAAGTGTGGTTGAAGATGAAATCGACGACGGCGGAAATGCCCGCTTCGTGCAGCGCGGCAATGACATCGCGCAAATCGTCTATCGTACCCAAAGCCGGATTGACGTCGCGGTAGCTGCTGACCGCATAGCCGCCGTCGCTCTTGCCTTCAGGGCATTTAAACAGCGGCATCATGTGCAGATAGGTCAGCCCCAGCTCTTGAAAATAAGGGATTTTTGCTTTCAAGCCTTTCAAATCGCCCGCGAACAAATCGACATAACACACGCCGCCGACCTGTTTATTGGACAAAATCCAATCGGGGTCATTCTCACGCGCGGCATCGATGGCTTTCAGAGACTTGTCGCGTTGGGAATAGCTTTGCCATGCTTGGGCAATCAGTTGTTCCAGCATGGGCAGGACGGCTTCGTTGTCGTTGTAAACGTTGTCCAGCTCGTGCATCAGCTTGGGAAAATGCTCGTTCAAACGCCGGTCAAACTGTTTCCAGTCTTCGGAAGCTTCGACGGTCGCACGCTGTTTGGGGCTATATTCTGCCAAGGCGCGCTCTTTGAGATGATGCAGGGTCAAATCGACCTGTTGGGTCTGGGTCAACATGATGTTTACTCCGAGTTGAGGTTGGATTTGTTTGGAAGCCTGATTCCTGCTGCCTGCGCCCCTGAAACGCATGCAGGCTTAAGGCAAAATTGAGAAGTCCATCATACTGTAAGAAGCTGTTTGTGCATAGTAGCCTGAAATGGTTGGGAAAATAGGCTTTTAATCGGGTTGGGGTCGTCTGAAAACGGCATGGATTTTTTTATATGGGTTGGAGTGGGTTTGAATGTTTGGTATTTAATGTTAATTGGGTGGTTATTTTTTAGATAAATGGCCCTATTCTTTATGTTTTGAACAATAATTTGCCGCGGTGTCGGCTGTGTATTTATCCAATAAGCAATATTTGGGTATTGGATGAGGAGGTGAACGCATTTATTTTCTTGGGTAAAGGACAACGGGCGTTTTTGAAGAAGATAATTTTGTTTGATGGAAGTCAAAGGTCGTTGATGGGGAAGTTTGGGCGTATTGGCTTGGAAGAATAGGGTGTTGTCCTGACTGAGTTTAAAGAGCGGAAACATCGAAATATAGTGGATTAACTTTAAACCAGTACGGCGTTACCTCTCCTTACCGTACTACCTGTACTGTCTGCGGCTTCGTCGCCTTGTCCTGATTTATGTTAATTCCACTATAAGTTTGAAGGGCATAAACATCGAAACAAAAGGTCGTCTGAAAACGGGAATACTCGTTTTCAGACGACCTTTCGAGCTTTAAAGCGTTAACCGTTTACAGTGGCCATTTCAGCGCGGGATTGCTTTCTATGACGGCTTTGAACTGGTTTTGAATCCGCCCGATGGCTTCGTCGGAATCCGCCTCGAAACGCAACACCAAAATCGGCGTGGTATTCGAGGCGCGCATCAGACCGAAGCCGTCGGGGAATTCTACGCGCAGGCCGTCGATGGTGATGATTTCGGTCGCGCCTTCGAATTTGGCTTTGGCGGCAAGTTCGTCGATAACCTGATGGCCGTTGCTGCCTTCGGGCAGGTCGATGTTGAGTTCGGGCGTGGAAATGCTTTGCGGCAGGTTGTTCAACACTTCGGACGGATTGTCGAAGGCAGACAGGATTTCCAAAAGGCGTGCGCCGGCGTACATGCCGTCGTCGAAGCCGAACCAGCGTTCTTTGAAGAAGATGTGTCCGCTCATTTCGCCTGCAACCAGCGCGCCGGTTTTTTTCATGGTGGACTTGATGAAGCTGTGGCCGGTTTTTTCCATGACGGCTTCGCCGCCGTGTTCTTTAATCCACGGAGCCAGCAGGCGGGTGGATTTGACGTCGAAGATGACTTTCGCGCCGGGATTGCGGCTCAAAACGTCTTGGGCGAAAAGCATGAGCTGGCGGTCGGGATAGATGATGTTGCCGTCTTTGGTCACGACGCCCAAGCGGTCGGCATCGCCGTCAAAAGCCAAGCCGATTTCGGCGTCGCTGTTTTTCAGCGCGGCAATCAAATCTTGCAGGTTTTTCGGTTTGGAAGGGTCGGGATGGTGGTTGGGGAAATTGCCGTCCACTTCGCAGAAAAGTTCGGTCACTTCGTTACCCAAACCTTTGTAGAGCTTGCCTGCGAATGCGCCGCCTACGCCGTTGCCCGCGTCGATGGCGATTTTCATGGGGCGTTTGAGTTTGACGTGGCCGACGATGTGGTTGTGGTATTCGCCGGAGATGTCTTTTTCGGTTACGCTGCCTTTTTTATCGGAAGCGGTCAGTTTGTCGGCTTCGATCAGGGCGAGCAGTTCTTGGATGGCTTCGCCTGCGAGGGTGTCGCCGCCGAGCATCATTTTGAAGCCGTTGTAATCGGGCGGGTTGTGGCTGCCGGTAATCATCACGCCGCTGCCGCCGCATTCGTTGATGGCGGCGAAATAAAGCATGGGGGTAGCGACCATGCCGACATTGAGGACGTTGATGCCGCTGTCGGTAAAGCCGCGCTGGATGTGTTCCATCAGTTCGGGACCGCTCAAGCGTCCGTCGCGTCCGAGTGCGATGCGGGTAATGCCTTTTTCGGCGGCTCGGGTGGCGATGGCTTTGCCGATGAGGTAGGCGGCTTCGTTGGTCAGGGTTTTGCCGACAATGCCTCGGATGTCGTAGGCTTTGAAGATGTCGCGGGCAATGTTTGCCATGATGGTTTCCTTTGTGATTGTGAATGGAAAACGGGCTTATTCTAACATAGGCAAAGGTCGTCTGAAGGCTTTCAGACGACCTTTGGGGGTTATATCAAATAACCATTCACTGCGGTTTCAATCAATTGCCGAAAGTGTTGCATTGATTGATGTCGCCGCTGTCCAAACCGCGTTTGAGCCATGCCATGCGCTGTTCGGACGAGCCGTGTGTAAAGCTGTCGGGAACAACATAGCCCTGTCCGTCTTTCTGCAGGCGGTCGTCGCCGACGGATTCGGCAGCCAGCATGGCTTTGGGGATGTCTTCGGGTTTGAAGATATTATTGTTGACGGCGTAATGCCCCCAAATGCCCGCGTAACAGTCTGCCTGCAATTCGAGTTTGACGGAAAGGGCATTGGCTTCTTTTTTGCCGACCTGCTGCTGCATTCTGTGGACTTGGGGCAGGGTGCCGAGCAGGTTTTGGACGTGGTGTCCGACTTCGTGTGCGATGACGTAGGCAAACGCGGCATCGCTGGCAGAGTTGAGTTTGGTCTGCATATCCCTATAAAAGTCTAAGTCGAGATAGACTTTTTTGTCGCCCGGGCAGTAAAACGGCCCCATTGCCGATTGACCCATGCCGCAGGCGGTGGATGTGCCGCCGTTGTATAACACCAGCGTGGTCGGGGTGTAGGTCCGTCCGATTTGTTTGAAATAGCTGCCCCAAGCTTTTTCAGTGTCGGCGAGGACGACGCGGGCAAGTTCGTTCAGCTCGGCTTCTTCTTGAGGCTTGAGCTGGGAGGTTTGGGTTGAACCCGTACCCATGGAAGGCGTGCCAACCAAGCCGCTCAAATCGACGCCGTAATAAGCGCCAATCAAAACGACGATGATGCCGAGGATGCCGGGCGTTCTACCGCCGCCTCCACCGCCGCTGCCGCGTCGGTCTTCTACGTTTTGACTCTGTTCGCGTCCTTTCCAATCCATCTTGTGTGTTCCTTGTTGTGAAGTGATATGAGGCGGATTATACCGTGAAGGGGCGGCGTGATGCCTGCCTATATGAGAAAAGGTCGTCTGAAAACACCAAACGGAGTTTGAACTGCACCCCAAAAGTTGGACATCCCC
>NZ_KV838102.1:0-4060 GCF_001838645.1 Neisseria sp. HMSC70E02
GAGGGGATGTCCAACTTTTGGGGTGCAGTTCAAATGGGATTCCCGTTTTCAGACGACCTTTTTTAAGCTTAGGCTTTACCGTTTGCCGATATTGTGAAATATCTTGCCCATATCGTTTAAGAAACGGGGTTCGCGCTGGATCAGGTAAACAATCAAGGGGATATTGCCGATGGCGACGATCAGGTAAAGCAGGGAAATGCTGTCGAACAGCATCAAGAGTACCGCGCTTAAAATAGCAGCCGATACCATGAACACGCCATTGATAATGTTGTTGGCGGCGACGGCGTGGGCGCGGAAGGATTCGCTGCTGGCGGTTTGCAGCCAAGTGTAGAGCGGGACGGAGAAGAAGCCGCCGAAGAAACCGATCAGCGTCATGACGAGCATGACGGGATACGCCATGCCTTGCGACAGGAACCAGGTGATGCCGTTGAGTTCGGTAAAGCGTTGCCCTTGGGTCAGCCATACCAAAATCAAGCCGAATACGGTCAAACCCGTCGTGCCGACGGTTACCAAGCCCAAGAGCAGGCGTTCGTGGCTGAGTTTGGCGCACAACACCGAGCCGGCGGCGATGCCGATGGAGAATAGGGCGAGCATGAGGTTGAAGACGCTGTCGTTGCCGCCCAAATGGATTTGCGTGAAAGTCGGCAGTTGGGTGGTGTAAACCGAGCCAATAAACCAAAACCATGAAATGCCGATGATGGATGTGAAGACGGAATCATATTGCGCGGTTTCGCGCAGGAGCGCGTGCGTACCTTTGACGATGTTCCATTCGATTTTGGTGTTGGGGGCTTTGGCGGGGACGTTAGGCATGAAGAAGCTGGTCAACGTACCGCCGATGGAGACGAGCAAGACTAAGATGCCGACGACGGAGGGCGGCAAGCCTGCGACGGACGTGCCTAAAATCTGACCGAACAAAATGGCGATGAACGTTCCCGATTCGATCAGGCTGTTGCCCATAATCAGCTCTTTGTCGTTGAGGTAATCGGGCAGGATGGCGTATTTCAGTGGGCCGAACAACGTCGATTGCGCGCCCATGCAAAACAGACAGATCAAGAGCAGCGGGGCGGACTGGATATAGAAGCCGAACGCCGCCACCGCCATAATGACGATTTCCAATACTTTGATCCATCGCGCCAAGACGGCTTTGTCGAATTTGGTGCTCAATTGTCCCGACAGCGCGGAAAACAGGAAATACGGCAGGATAAACAGCAGCGCGCCCAAGTTCAGCATTTGGCTGGCGGGCAGAAAGTTGTTTTTGCCCAAACCGTAGAAGCTGATCATCACAAACAGCGCGGTTTTGAACATATTGTCGTTGAACGCGCCCAGAAACTGCGTGCCGAATAGTGGGGCGAAACGGCGGCTGGTCGGGAAATTCAGATTGTCTTTTTTGAGGCTCATTTTTCGGATTCTTGTTCTTCTTTTTCTATTTCGTTTTCAAGCAGCTTGTCGGTGGAATCGTCGTCCATCAGAATGCGGTGTGCCGGACCTTCGAGGTCGTCAAACTGTCCGTTTTTGCCCGACCACCAGAAAAAATAGCCGATGGCAAACGCCAAAATAATGCTGATGGGCACTAAGATAAACATACTTTCCATCACATCGCTCCGGTCAAATCGGTTAAGACAAAAGTCTGTCCCGATACGGTCAGATATTCGTTGCGCAGCGAGCCGACGGGGGCGTCGTCAAAAAACAGCTCGATACGGTCTTTCACGACGCGCCA
This sequence comes from Neisseria sp. HMSC70E02, assembly GCF_001838645.1. Classification (NCBI taxonomy): domain Bacteria; kingdom Pseudomonadati; phylum Pseudomonadota; class Betaproteobacteria; order Neisseriales; family Neisseriaceae; genus Neisseria; species Neisseria sp. HMSC70E02. The sequence goes on from NZ_KV838102.1 coordinate 1,718, forward strand.
ATATTGCGGAATCTCGGTTTGCCCGAAAGGCGCCAAAACCTCCGCCGCCGCGCCTTCTTCACTTTGCAGCTTGACGGCGAAACGCCCGCTCTGCGGCTGCGTTTCGGATTCATCATCCGGCAGCATGATGAAAAAGCCCACATGGGCGCCTTGTTGCGTATGGATACTGAAATAGTGCATATCAAAGAATCTTAAAAGGCTGCCGCTGTTTTCAGACGACATAGTGAATACAAAAACTTTCTAAATGTAACAGTTTGACACGCCCCTGCAAAGGGCTTTACGCCCCCGCGTTCGACAGGTCGTCTGAAAACCAACCGTTTCCCTTTAAACATCAATATCTTCCTTTATCGCTTTCCGCCTGCTCCAAGTCAAACATTAAGCCAAGCAGCCGCCCCCGTTTTTTGCTAGAATAGCGCGGTTTACATTCATCAACCGATTTCAGACGACCCTGTCCAACCGGCGGCGGCAGAAACCACACGGAAAGCAATATTCATAAAGTTGCCCCATTCCGAATGTAGCAATCATTTTTCTTTCATAGATTTTACGCCACTAACCGATACGGCCTGCCGCGCAGATGCCCGGCTCGAACCTCAACGCATCCATTATGCCTGCGGGAGATGTTTGGCGGTATATCCACGACAAAGAACAGATTGCCGATACTGCCCGCACAGGTCGTCTGAAACATCCAGGAGCCACAACAAATGACCCAAAAACTCATCTTAGTTTTGAACTGCGGCAGCTCATCCCTCAAAGGCGCCGTGCTGGATAACGACAGCGGCGAAGTCCTGCTCAGCTGCCTTGCCGAAAAACTCAACCTGCCCGACGCTTACATCACGTTCAAAGTAAACGGCGAAAAACACAAAGTCGACCTGTCCGCCAAGCCCGACCACACCGGCGCAGTTGAAGCCCTGATGGAGGAACTCAAAGCCCACGGCCTCGACAGCCGCATCGGCGCCATCGGCCACCGTGTCGTCAGCGGCGGCGAGTTGTACAGCGAATCCATCCTCGTTGACGACGAAGTTATCGCCGGCATCGAAAAATGTATTCCGCTCGCTCCTCTGCACAACCCCGCTCACCTCTTGGGTCTGCGTGCTGCACAAAGCATTTTCAAAGGCCTGCCCAACGTTGTCGTATTCGACACCGCCTTCCACCAAACCATGCCGGAACATGCCTACACATACGCAATTCCGCATGAACTGTATGAAAAATACGGCTTGCGTCGCTACGGCGCGCACGGTACCAGCTACCGTTTCGTTGCCGACGAAACCGCACGCTTCCTCGGCAAAGACAAAAAAGACCTGCGCATGGTGATTGCCCACTTGGGTAACGGCGCGTCCATTACCGCCGTCGCCAACGGAGAATCACGCGATACCAGCATGGGCCTGACCCCGCTGGAAGGCCTCGTGATGGGTACGCGCAGCGGCGACATCGATCCCGCAGTCTTCGGCTTCCTCGCTGAAAACGCCAACATGACCATCACCCAAATCACCGACATGCTGAACAAAAAATCCGGCCTGCTCGGCTTGTCCGGCCTGTCCAACGACTGCCGTACCATCGAAGAAGAATCCGGCAAAGGCCATCCCGGCGCGAAACTCGCCCTGGACGTCTTCATCTACCGCCTCGCCAAATACATCGGTAGCATGGCTGTGGCAGCCGGCGGCCTGGACGTGCTCGTCTTCACCGGCGGTATCGGCGAAAACTCCGACATCATCCGCGAGCGCGTACTCGGCTACTTGGGCTTCCTCGGTCTGAAAGCCGACCACGAAGCCAACCTGAAAGCCCGCTTCGGTAACGCCGGCGTGATTACGACTGCCGACAGCTCAGCCGTCGCCGTTGTTATCCCGACCAACGAAGAATTGATGATTGCACACGACACCGCCCGTCTGAGCGGCCTGTAATACAGCGAGTCATCCGATAAAAAACCTGCCGAAAACGGCAGGTTTTTGTTTGTACTGCAAAAAAGCATGATTTGTCTGCATGACCCGCTTCGGGATTTTCTCTCCGCCGTCAAACGAAAGGAGAGGGTGTAGGTTTTTCTGCTTCGTATCCAACGATCCCCATCACGTTTTCCTCCCTTTCAGCAAGAGCCGCGATAAGTTGCTTTTCAGTAAAAAGGTCGTCTGAAAACCATTTTCAGACGACCTTTTCATCGCTATGGCTTCACAGGCTTCAAAGTCGGCAAAACCGTATCCCAAATCGCAAGGACTTCGGCTTCACTGCGCTTCGTTCCGTCTTTTTTCTCAGTGCCAAACTGCATCATGATGCGCGGGTCGCCGCCGTCGCGTTCCCAAAAGAACATATATTTGTTGCCGCCCCATTTCACCAATTTTTCCTCACCCGACA
>NZ_KV838103.1:0-25617 GCF_001838645.1 Neisseria sp. HMSC70E02
AGTATTGTACTATTTTGTTTTTAATTTACTATATGTCAAATACAAAAGACGTTTCGATTAGCGGAAAGGGGCAGGGTCAGATGACAGAATGAAACTGAAAATTGTGGGATGTCTTATCGACAGGGATTGGCTTGATGATGCTTGATGGCATGAGATAAAAAATAACCGCCTTAGGCGGTTTTTATGGTGGCCAGAGGCGGAATCGAACCGCCGACACACGGATTTTCAATCCGTTGCTCTACCAACTGAGCTATCTGGCCTTCGTCTGCATTGCAGGGAAGTGGGCATTAAACCAAAAACAACGGGTTCATGCAAGGTTTATTTTGAAATGGCGCGGAGATATTTTATAAACTTTTGTTTTAACTTAAATTAAATTTCGATGGTTTTCAACGAAATTCGCCAGATATATTGGCTATCGACGCCCATAATTTTTTCCATCGGGGAGGATTGTCGATTTCAGACGACCTATGTGTCGTTTTAAGATACAATCGCTTTTTTGTTTCTGAAGATATCTGTTTGATGTTGTATGATTTTTTAAAAGATATGTGGGATATTCTGCGTCTGCGCTATAAAAATCCTGCTGATTATTTCTATACGCTGCCTGTCATTTTGGCGATTTTGCTGCTGTTGGGCATGATTAATGCGGCAGATATGTCTCCCTTGCTCGGCGTCAGCACTGCGGCTGTCGTCTTTGGCGTGTTGGTTACCGTTATAAGGTGGCTGATTTTGAGCCGTGTGATGCGTTATGTTTTAAGCATAAATGGCGCGCCGCGCCTGCCTTTATGGGGATTCATCTTGGCATCGGAGGCTTTGATGATTCCGGCGCTGCTTGTGTTTTATATCCCGCAAATTACGCCGCTGCTGATGTTTTGGAAGACTTGGGCGTTTTGGGCGCAGGCTGTCGGCTTGATGAAGATGGGGCAGGTTAAAGTTTGGACGGTATTCAAAGGCTATCTTTTGTACTTCTGCTGTATGGTTGTGATTATAGGGATTTTTATACAGCTGTTTACACTGGCTGGCTGGTTCGATAAAGCAACGCTAATGCAAAATTTTAATGCGTTAACGGCTGCTATGGAGCAGGCGAGATAAGCTAGGGGTCGTCTGAAAATTCACCCTTCTCGTTTTCAGACGACCTTCTTTCAAAGAAAAAACCTGCACGGTTGTCCGTGCAGGTTTTTGTTTGCGCTCAGGTTTGGGCAACCTTACATCATGCCGCCCATTCCACCCATGCCGCCCATGTCAGGCATAGCTGGTTTTTCTTCAGGGATTTCGGCAATCATGCAGTCGGTCGTCAGCATCAAGCCGGCGATAGACGCGGCGTGTTGCAGCGCGGAACGGGTTACTTTGGCGGGGTCGAGTACGCCCATTTCAATCATGTCGCCGTATTCACCGGAGCCTGCGTTGTAACCGTAGTTTCCTTTGCCTTCCAACACTTTGTTCACGACCACGCTAGGTTCGCTGCCTGCGTTGGTAACGATTTGACGCAGCGGAGACTCAATTGCTTTAAATATAATCAAAGCTCCTGCAAGTTGATCGTTATTAGTTAACATCAAATGCTCAGATAGGCCTGTTTTTAAATTAGAAGCAATCTCTAACCACTCTTTTGCGTCTGGTTTTATTTTCAGAATTACAGCTTGATAAGCGCGCAACAGGGCTACGCCGCCGCCTGCAACCACGCCTTCTTCAACGGCGGCGCGGGTAGCGTGCAGCGCGTCTTCCACGCGGTCTTTTTTCTCTTTCATTTCGACTTCGGTAGCGGCACCGACTTTAATCACTGCCACGCCGCCTGCCAGTTTGGCAACGCGCTCTTGCAGTTTTTCTTTGTCGTAATCGCTGGTTGCGGTTTCGATTTGTTGGCGGATTTCGGCAACACGCGCTTCGATTTGGGCAGCGTCGCCGAAGCCGTCGATGATGGTGGTGTTTTCTTTACCAATTTCGATGCGTTTGGCTTGACCCAAGTCTTCCAGAGTGGCTTTTTCCAAAGACAGGCCGACTTCTTCGGCGATTACAGTGCCGCTGGTCAGGATGGCGATGTCTTGCAACATGGCTTTGCGGCGGTCGCCGAAGCCCGGGGCTTTAACGGCAACGGTTTTCAGGATGCCGCGGATGTTGTTCACGACCAAAGTCGCCAAGGCTTCGCCTTCTACGTCTTCAGCAATAATCAACAGCGGACGGCTGGCTTTTGCCACTTGTTCCAAAACAGGCAGCAGGTCGCGGATGTTGCTGATTTTTTTGTCGAACAGCAAAACAAACGGATTGTCCAGCGCGGCGATTTGTTTTTCTGCGTCGTTGATGAAGTAAGGGGACAGGTAGCCGCGGTCGAACTGCATACCTTCGACGACATCCAATTCGTTTTCCAAAGATTTGCCGTCTTCAACGGTAATCACGCCTTCTTTGCCGACTTTTTCCATCGCTTCGGCAATAATCGCGCCGACTTGTTCGTCGGAGTTGGCGGAAATCGAGCCGACTTGGGCGATTTCTTTGGAAGTATCGCAAGGTTTGGCGATGTTTTTCAGCTCTTCAACCAAAGCGGCAACGGCTTTGTCGATACCGCGTTTCAGGTCGGTCGGGTTCATGCCGGCGGTCACATATTTCATGCCTTCGGCTACGATGGCTTGCGCCAGTACGGTGGCGGTAGTGGTACCGTCGCCCGCTACGTCGTTGGTTTTGGACGCGACTTCTTTCACCATTTGCGCGCCCATGTTTTCGAATTTGTCTTTCAATTCGATTTCTTTAGCGACGGTAACGCCGTCTTTGGTGATGTGCGGGCCGCCGAATGCGCGGTCAACCACTACGTTGCGGCCTTTAGGGCCCAAGGTTACGCGGACGGCGTTTGCCAGAGTGTTCACGCCGCTGACCATTTTTTGGCGGACTTCGTTACCGAACTGTACGTCTTTTGCTGCCATATTTTGATTCTCCTAATTTATTTAATACATTTGATTCTGTCTGAGGTCGTCTGAAAACCTTGTATGCCTTTTCAGACGACCTGTCGTTTTGAATGCACGGAATGCTTATTCCACAATCCCGAAAATGTCTTCTTCGCGCATTACCAACAGCTCTTCGCCGTCGGCTTTTACGGTTTGGCCGCTGTATTTGCCGAAAATGATTTTGTCGCCGACTTTGACATCCAGCGGACGGCGTTCGCCGTCTTTACCGATTTTGCCTGCGCCCACGGCGATCACTTCGCCCATATCGGGTTTTTCGGCGGCTGCGCCCGGCAGGACGATGCCTGATGCGGTTTTCTCTTCAGCTTCCAAGCGTTTGACGACGACGCGGTCGTGTAAAGGACGGATGGTCATGTTTTATGCTCCGATAAATAGTTTGAAAACAATCATCTGCCTTCAGCCGGCAGATGCGGTTTGAAAAATAAGGCGGCAAGTTTGTCAACAAACTTACCTGAACACAGCGGCAAATTAGGGTTCGGCCCGATAAATTCAAGGGAAGAAGTAAAAATTTTCTATGCGGGGTCGTCTGAAAACGGGCATGACAGATTGCGCACTATCTCTCAATACGGTTCAAACAGGCAGGCATTTTCAGATGAACTTTTCCAGTCGGCAAGCTTCAAATGGTTCTATCAGCAAAAGGCATGAAACGATGGATGCAAACCTATGTACGCCTTTACAAAATAATATCCTATCTTTAAAATAAATAGAAATTATTATTAATAAATAGTTTAGTTAAAGAACTGAAACTTATCCAACAGAAGGAAATTTCCATGACTTCACCCCTGTTCCGCTTCAGCCTGCTTTCCCTGGCACTCGCCGCCGGCTTTGCCCACGCGGAAAACGAAGCGAAAGAAAGCGTTACCCTTGATACTGTTACTGTGAAAGGCGACCGACAAGGCAGCAAAATTAGAACCAACATTGTTACCCTTCAGCAAAAAGACGAAAACACGGCAACCGATTTACGCGGATTATTGAAAGACGAACCTGCTATCGATTTCGGCGGCGGCAACGGCTCATCTCAATTCCTGACGCTGCGCGGCATGGGACAGAACTCGGTGGATATTAAGGTGGACAACGCCTATTCCGACAGCCAAATGCTGTATCACCAAGGCCGTTTCATCATCGACCCAGCACTGGTCAAAATCGTCTCTGTACAGAAAGGCGCGGGTTCTGCATCTGCCGGTATCGGCGCGACCAACGGCGCGATTATTACCAAAACCGTCGATGCCGAAGACTTGCTCAAAGGTTTGGACAAAAACTGGGGGGTACGCCTCAACAGCGGCTATGCCTCTAATGACGGCGTAAGCTACGGCGCAAGCGTGTTTGGGAAAGCGGGCAACTTCGACGGCTTATTCTCTTACAGCCGCAACGATGAAAAAGATTACGAACCCGGTAAAGGGTATACAAACAGCAACGGCGGCAAAACCGTACCATTCAGCGCGCTGGACAAACGCAGCTATCTTGCCAAAATCGGCGCAAACTTCGGCGACCACCGCTTAGTGTTAAGCCACATGAATGATCAACACCGGGGCATCCGCACCGTCCGTGAAGAATTTACCGCCACCGATAATCCTCGTCTGACTTTGGCACGCCAAGCCCCGACCTACCGCGAAACCAGCCTCTCCAACACCAATTTGGAATGGACGGCGCGCAACTTGGGCTTTGTTGAAAAACTGGATGCCAACGCCTACCTAATGAAAAACGAACGCTATTCCGCCGATGACAGCAAAAACGGCTACGCAGGCAATCTGCCCGGCCCGAACACGACCGTTATCGAAACCAAAGGCGCGAATTTCAATCTGGACAGCCGCATTGCTGAAAACACATTAATCAAATACGGTGTCAACTACCGCCATCAAGAAATCAAACCTCCGGTATTCTTCAGCGCAGCCTTGAGCAATCCGAAGAAAAGCGATGCCGGCATTTACGCCGAAGCCATCCACGACATCGGCGACTTTACCCTTACAGGCGGTTTGCGCTACGACCATTTCAACATCAAAACCCATGACGGCAAATCCGTTTCCGACGGCACAGTCAACCCGAGCTTCGGCGTGATTTGGCAGCCGCACGAACACTGGAATCTCAGTGCCAGCCACAACTACGCATCCCGCAGCCCGCGTCTTTACGATGCGATGCGTCAACATGGACGCGGAAATTCCATCACATCGATTGCAGACGGCACTAAAGCCGAACGCGCCCGCAATACCGAAATCGGCTTCAACTACAACAACGGCAGCTTTGCCGCCAACGGCAGCTACTTCTGGCAAAAAATCAAAGATGCCGTCGCAGGTCCGCAGCAACGCCATGATGCCGCAGGCAATCCGATTGCAGGCGTACGCGAAATCGTCAATGCGGGCTACATCAAAAACCATGGCTATGAATTGGGCGCATCCTACCGCACAGGCGGCCTACTGGCTAAAGTCGGCGTAAGCCACAGCAAACCGCGCATCTACGACACCCATCCTGAAAACCTGTTAAGCGCAAACCCCGAATTTGCCGTACAGACCGGCCGCACTTGGACAACCTCCCTCTCCTACCGCTTCCAAAATCCGAATTTGGAAATCGGCTGGCGTGGTCGTTACCTCCAAAAAGCCTCCGGTTCGGTATTGGTTCGCGACAAGGGTGAAGTCAAACGCAAAGGCTACGGCGTGAACGACATATTCGCCAACTGGAAACCGCTGGGCAAAGACACGCTCAACGTCAACTTCGCAGTCAACAACGTGTTCAACAAGTTCTACTATCCGCACAGCCAACGCGGCGAAACCTTGCCGGGCATCGGCCGCGATGTTCGTCTAAGCGTTAACTACCGCTTCTAAGAACCGCGTAAAAACAAAGACGTCGTCTGAAAACCCTTTACTGTTTTTCAGACGACGTCTTTCTGTTTGGAAAACCGTGTTTACTGGAAGACTGTTTGTTCAAATGTCCTTTCGGACAGCATTGTCGCGCTTCGCTTCGGTTGAGTGAATGTATTGCATCAGCGTTTTAATAAAAACGGTCAAATCACGCTGCCACGAATGGCGGTTGGTTTTGGTGAAATACAGCGATATTTCAGGCTGCTCCATCAGATAGCAACCGAAACTCTCGTGCAGCGGTATAACGCTGATATCGTTCACATTATAAAAAGCAATGGTCATCGGCAGCGTGAAATAAGGATGGGTCAGCGTCCACGTCGCGGGGAAGGCAGGGATATCTTCTTCTAAGGCAACGGTTAAGTCATGGATATACAGGACATTGCGCAAGTCGTCGATGTGCTTTTTCATGGTTTCATTTTTCACCCTAACTGAAAAAACGCTTGGACAAAGCGGGTGATGTTTGCCCGATTTACCGCTTGCAGCACAACGACCGCTTCGTTTTTCAAAAAACCGACTGAGTCAGATTCATCGACACAGGTTTGGTTGAGGCGGCACAAATCGTAAAAGGTAAAAACAAAATCTTGCCCATTGATACACAATGGAAAATCCAATAGACAACCTTTATTTTCAGCTTCAAATTCAGCAAGATCATCAAACCATTCAGGAAATGTAATGTGCATGGATTTCCTTTTGAAATCGTATGAAAATTCCGTTTTGTTAGGGATAACTTTCAAAGAGCCTTTTCAGACGACCTTGAGATTACCTAAAAGTTTATCTTACATACCACGACACTTCAAAAGCCAAATACTTCAATTCTCACAGATGACACGCAAGTCCAACCTCTATTTGAAATGCAATAGACAATAAAAAATCCTGCATATTGCTATGCAGGATTTTTTATTTGGGGTGGCTGATGGGGCTCGAACCCACGACAACTGGAATCACAATCCAGGGCTCTACCAACTGAGCTACAGCCACCATTAACTTTTGGCACGCCCGACAGGAATCGAACCTGTAACCCCCGACTTAGAAGGTCGGTGCTCTATCCGGTTGAGCTACGGGCGCTCATGCCGATTCGTGCTGAATTTTTTGTGTGGTCGGGGCGGTGGGATTCGAACTCACGACCCTCTGCTCCCAAAGCAGATGCGCTAACCGGGCTGCGCTACGCCCCGACTGAAGAATGGGAATATACAGATACGCCGAAATCCTGTCAATCCAATTTGAGATCATTTTTCTTTTTTCTAAATTATCTGTTTATTTTTATTTAAAATTTAATTTTTTGCCTACTTCATATCGGGTGTAATGCCGTTCAAAAATACAGTTTCGGTTTTTGCTGTTATCCGACTGCCAAATCGGTTTAAAAATGCGATAATTGCGTTTGCTATTTATTGATAACCAAATGGAAATTTCATGACAGCCCAATTGATTGACGGTAAAAAAATATCGCAGGAGCGTTTGCAGCTGGTATCCGCTGCGGTAGCCAAGCGGCTTGAATCCGGATTGCGTGCGCCTTGTTTGGCCGTGGTGTTGGTCGGTGACAACCCTGCCAGTGCCGTATATGTCCGCAACAAAAAATCGGCATGCCAAAAATGCGGCATCCGGTCTTTGTCTTATGAGCTGCCAGCGTCGACTTCTCAGGAAGATTTGCTGAAGCTGATTGATGAATTGAACGGGAACGCGGAAGTAGACGGTATTTTGGTGCAGCTTCCGCTTCCTGAGGGCTTAGACAGTCAGGCTGTTTTGGAACGTATCCATCCGGACAAAGATGTGGACGGTTTCCATCCTTATAACGTGGGTCGTTTGGTGGTAAAAATGCCGCTGATGCGCCCTTGTACGCCCAAGGGTGTGATGACGCTGCTGGAGGCTTACGGTATCGATCCGAAAGGCAAGAAGGCGGTGGTTGTCGGGGCATCGAATATTGTCGGACGCCCGCAGGCATTGGAGCTGCTGCTTGCCCGCGCCACGGTAACGATTTGCCACAGCGCGACGGAAAACTTGGACAAGGAAGTCGGGGCTGCCGATATTGTGGTGGTAGGCGTCGGGATTCCCAATTTTGTCAAAGGGGAATGGATTAAACCCGGCGCGGTGGTAATTGATGTCGGGATTAACCGTTTGGAAGATGGCAGCCTGTGCGGCGATGTGGAATTTGATGTGGCAAAAGAACGGGCGGGCATGATTACCCCGGTACCCGGCGGGGTCGGTCCGATGACGATTGCTACTTTATTGGAAAATACTTTACATGCTGCGACGCTGCATGATTAAACTGCTATAAACGGACACGATACGGCGGGCGGCAGATTGGCGGCTTCATGTTCAACCGCTGGAAAACATTATTCGACGTGGCGGAACATGCCTAAAGTCAATCTGTCCAGCCCTGCCAAATCTTGTTGCGTACTGACTTCGGCAAAGCCGTTTGCCGTCAAAATCTGCCGCACTGCTGCGCCTTGGTTGTAACCATGTTCCAGCAGCAGCCATCCGCCTTCTTTTAAAAATTCCGGCGCGCGCTGCGCCAGCTCTCGAATACAGCTCAAACCGTCGGCAAAATCTGTCAACGCCGTTTGCGGCTCGAATCTCAAATCCCCTTGGCTCAAATGCTCGTCGCCGGCTTCGATATAAGGCGGATTGGAAACAATGACATCGAAGCGGTGTTTGTCTTCAGACGACGTCTTATCCGTCTCAAACCACGAACCCAATGCAAACTCGACCCTTGCGCCCAGAGTTTCCGCGTTTTTACGGGCAATCGCCAACGCTCCGCTGCTGATATCGGAAGCGCGCACTGCCGCATCCGTTCTTTCCAACGCCACCGTCACGGCAACCGCCCCGCTGCCCGTTCCCAAATCCCAAACCTGTCCGTTTACAGGAAGATGCCCGATAACCGCCTCCACCAAATGCTCGGTTTCGGGACGGGGAATCAACACATCGGGACCGACTTCAAACCATCGTCCGTAAAACTCCCGTCCGCCTAAAATATACGCCATCGGCTCGCCTTTCAGACGACGTGCCTGCAGGATATCCAGTTGCGCGGCTACTGCTTCTGGCAGCGGATCGGCACCTTGCGTGACCAACTGCACACGGCTATAACCGCCTGCATGTTGCAGCAACATACGGGCTTCGAGTCTCGGCAACTGCGAATGGCGCAGCCATTGGTCTAAGGTCATGTCGTGTTTATCCTGAGTTTGTACGGGTAACGGTGAGGGGTTCTGTTTATCTTAATCTTTGCGCGGCGGCCAGTAAACTTCTTCTTTTTTGATGATACCGCGTTTGAGGATATCGGCAGCAAGGGCGGCGGTGTCGGGCGGATTTTGGTAGAACGCCGCGTCTTCCTTGCTCATTGCCGAGTAGATGCCTTTCCAGTGGGTTTTGGCTGGTGGCAGAGGGAGAACTTCATCTAGGCGCGGGAAGGTGTAGAAGGGGTTGCCACTTTTGGTGCCTGTGCCTTTTAAAGCAACTTTTAATTCTTTATAAGCCGCTTCTCGGATGGGGTCTGCATGAATATCGGAAAAATCCTTCATAAGCTCTTTATTCTTAGCAAAAACCATTTTTAGACTTAAGGCAGCTTCACCGCCTCCTTCGCCACCGTGGCGCACTGCGCTGTGCATCAGTAACAGCGATTCTTTTAAATTACCGTGACGAATTTCCTTAACCATGGATAATTCTTCCATAGCAGCCGAAAAACCCTGTCTAGCTGCACAGTCGAGCAACAGTTCGCGCGTGTTAAAATCTTTAAATTGTTTACCATAAATCCGTGCTAATTCATACTGCGCCAGCGGTACGCCTAAATCTACCGCTTTTTGCAGGTAGGCAAGAGCGAGTTTATGGTTGTGACTGTAACCCGCATTTCCTTCATATAGCGCATCAAACAACCAGTAGTTTGCCATTGCCCAGTTTTTGTCTAAACCGTAATGCAGCCATTTGCGGGCACGACGGGGCTGGGGAGCATACAAAGTACCGCTTGCCCCTTGTCCGTTGGTATAAAGTAAATAAAGGTTGTTGATTGCCTGATAATGCCCCTTTGACGCTGCTGCTTCGTACAGGGTAATCATATCTTGAGCCTGCCGCGTATTCTTGCGCCAACCTTCAGCATGAATCAGGGTGGCTGCACGATACCAAAGATGGGATTCGGCATCGGGTGGGGATGGTGGCGTCCAAGTGGTGCAAGTGTATTCGGTACGCTTCGAGTCAAAGGCTTTGGGTGCGGGATGGGTCTGGGTGTAATCGCGGTCGGATTGGGACGGCGAAACTGAACTGCAAGAAACCAGCAGGGGGATAAGCAGGGCGATGAAAGTGAGTTTGTTCATGGTATGTGTTTTATTATGGTTCAGGGAGGTCGTCTGAAACTGAAAATCAGGTTTCAGACGACCTTTTTTAAATGTTGTGTCTGGATTCCACTTATATCCCGTGATCTTCGGGAGGCTCGGGAGGGCGCGGCGACCAGTAAACTTCTTCTTTTTTGACGATACCGCGTTTAAGGATATCGGCGGCAAGGGCAGCGGTATCAGGCGGATTTTGGTAGAACGCTGCGTCTTCTTTACTCATTGCGGAATAGATGCCTTTCCAGTGGGTTTTGGCTGGTGGCAGAGGGAGGACTTCATCTAGACGCGGGAAGGTGTAGAAGATATTGCCGCTGGTAGTGTCCGTGCCTTGAAGTGCTACATATAGTTCATGATAGGCTGCTATTCGAACGGGGTCGGCAGGGAGAGCGGAAAATTCCTGCATAAAACCTTTTGACTCCCCAAAAATGTCTGTCAATATTAAGGCTGATATTCCCCCTTTTTCGCCTCCATACCGTACGGCATTGTGCATCAGTGACAGTGCCTCATCTAATTTGCCGTCCATTGCCTTCAACATTCCCAATTCATACATTGCCGCTGAAAATTTCTGCTTAGCGGCACAATCAAGCAATACTTGAGCGGTTTTTAAATCTTTGAGCTCTATATCGTAAATCCGTGCCAATTCATACTGCGCCAATGGGACGCCTAATTCCACTGCCTTTTGCAGGTAGGCAAGGCCGAGTTTCGGGTCGTAATAACCTGCATGGCCGTCATACAAGGAGTCAAACAGCCAGTAGTATGCTATTGCCCAATCCTTCTCCAAGCCATAATGCAACCATTTGCGGGCGCGGTCGGGACGTTGGTCAAACAAATCCCCCATCGCACCTTGGGTGCCGGTGTAGAGCAGATAGAGATTGTTGATGGCACGGTAATGTCCGCGACTTGCCGCCGCTTCGTACAGAATCACCATATCCTGCAACTCTTGCGCGGTTCTGCGCCAACTTTGGGCATGGAGTAAGGTTGCCGCCCGATACCATTGCTCGGCTTCGGCATCAGTGTCGGACGGCGGTGTCCAAGTGGCGCAGGTGTATTGGGTGCGGTTGGGGTCGAATGCTTTGGGAGCGGGATGGGTTTGGACGTAATCGCGGTCGGGCATGTTAGGAGATGCCGAACCGCAGGAAACCAGCAGGGGGATAAGTATGGCGATGAAAGTGAGTTTTTTCATGGTATGTGTTGATTGTGTTTTTGTTGAGGTCGTCTGAAAACGGATTTCGGATTTCAGACGACCTCTTTATGGGTTTCAACCTATCCTTTTAAACGGCGGCAGGCTGGCTAGTAATTGTTGGCCGTACCGCTGCGTTTTGACGCGGTTGTCGAGGATGGTCACGCGGCCGTAGTCTTGTTCGGTGCGGATGAGGCGGCCGACGGCTTGGATGAGTTTGATGCCGGCTTCGGGAACGGTGATTTCGATGAAGGGGTTGCCGCCGCGCTGTTCTATCCAGCGGTTTTGGGTTTTTTCGATGGGGTTGTCGGGCATGGCGAAGGGGAGTTTGGCGATGATGACTTGCACGCAGGCGGTGCCGGGCAGGTCGAGTCCTTCGGCGAAGCTGTCGAGTCCGAAGATGATGCTGGCTTTGCCTTCTTCTATGGCTTGGTGGTGTTTTTGCAGGAGGACGGCTTTGGGCAATTCGCCTTGTACGAGTAAGAGCGGCAGGTAGTCTTCGGGCAGGCGCAGGGCGACATCCTGCATTTGTTTGCGCGAGGAAAACAGGACGAGCGTGCCGATGGCTTCGGTGGGCGAAATGAGCTTGGGCAGCCATTCGACGATGGCGGCGGTGTGCGCGGCGGGGTCTTTGGGGCTGGCGTGTACGGGCGGAATGTAGAGTTCGCCTTGTGCGTCGAAATCAAACGGGCTTTCTAGGGCGAGGGTGGTGGTTTCGGGCAGCCATTGCAGTCCGGTTTGGCGCAGGATCAGGTTGAAGCTGCCCAAGGATTGCAGGGTGGCGGAGGTCAACACTGCGCCTGCCGCGCGCCGCCACAGGCTGTTGGCGAGGTGGGACGCGCTGCTGATGGGGCTGGCGTTGAAAATGTAGTCGTTTTTGTCGTCGGCGCGGCGGGTTATCCATTTTGCCAGCGGTTCTTCGCCCTCGAGCGGGACGGTGGAAAGTAAATCCCATGTGGCGGTGATTTGTTCGATGCGGGCGCGGAATACGCCGAATTCGGTACTCAGGCGGTCAATTTGCGCGCTGTTTTGGTCTTTGTCGCGACGGGCGGCGGACAGGGCGTCGTTGAGGCTGTTGATGTGTTTGTAGAGGCTGCGGGCGGCGATGGCGGTGTTGGAAACGGTGGTTTCGAGACCTTCTGGGATTTTGCCGTCTTCCCACAGCCAAGTCGGTTCGCTGTTGGTCCGTCTGTCGTTTTCAGACGACCCCAAGCTCAAAGACGGCTCTTCGGCAAGGTGGAACTGCCATTCGTGCAGGCTTTCGAGCAGCGAGGCGGCAGCTTCATCGGCAAGGTTCGCCAGCTCGCCTTTGTCGGTGAGTGCGGCAATTTTGCCGGTAACCTGCGGCAGTTTTTCCAACGCCCACACCGCTTGGTTCCACGAATGCTCGGCGGCAAACTGGCTGAGTGCTTTCTTGGGCAGGTGGTGCGCTTCGTCGATGCAGTAGAAGCTGTTTTCAGGGTCGGGCAAAATCACGCCGCCGCCCATGCTGATGTCGACCATCAGCAAATCGTGGTTGGTTACGACAACATCGACGGTTTCCAGCGTGTCGCGGGCAAGGTAAAACGGGCATTCCGGGCGGTTGGGGCAGGCGGTTTTGAGGCAGCCGTAGTTGTCGTTGTTCACCTTCATCCAGATGGTGTCGTCGATTTTTTCCGGCCAAGTGTCGCGGTCGCCGTTGAACCGTCGGGCGGAAAATTCGTCGGCGATGTCGCGCAGCAGCTTCAATTCTTCGGGCTTGGGTTTGCTGTCCCACAATACGGCGGGGGCTTCGAAGCCGAGCAGGTTTTGCTGGGCGTTGCTTTGCGTCAGTTGGTAGAGTTTGTAGGGGCAGAGATAGCGGCCGCGCCCTTTGGCAAGCGCGAAGGTCAGCTCCAAGCCGCTTTTTTCAACCAGAAACGGCAGGTCGCGGTCCACCAGCTGCTCCTGCAAGGCAACCGTCGCGCTGCTGACAATCAACCGCTTGCCGCGCGTCTGCGCCATAATGCCACCCGCCAGCAGGTAGGCAAGCGATTTGCCCACGCCGGTCGGCCCTTCGATAACGGCAATACTCTCGCCCTCGCGCTTGGGCGGCTCGCCGCCTTCTTCGCGCGTCAAAGTCCGCGAAAAAGCGTTGGCAACCGCCGCAATCATTTCCCGCTGCGAAGCGCGCGGACGGAAACCGGGCAGGTTTTTGCCGATATTTTGGTAATGGTCGCGGATGGCGTTTTTTTCTAAATCGGTGAGCATCGAGGTCGTCTGAAAAGGTGGATTTGCTTACGAATTGGTTATTTTAGCATTTTTCGCGGACGGGTTCGGGAGAGATGGGAAAGGTCGTCTGAAAAGCATATTTTGGCGTTTTCAGACGACCTTTTCTTAAGGCAATCCACATCGGGATTGGAGGTTTGAACCTTTGTCGTTTCTGTTGCCGTCATTCCCGCGCAGGCGGGAATCCATCGTAAAACTTGAGAAACCTTGATTTGGAAAACAGTTTCTGAATTTCAAAAATGGATTCCCGCCTGCGCGGGAATGACGGAATTTGATGAGATACCGTATTTAAAGTTAAGTATGTTTGCTAGAGAGATGGGCAGCGGCGGTTTGGGGCGGGTGGGGTCAATTTCTTGGTGCATCGTTGAAATAAAAATAAGGGCGCATGATTGCGCCCCTTCGGTTTTCAGACGACCCCTTAAGTTCAGCGGGGTGCTTAAGCCGTTTTGTTCCGCAACGGCAGTTTGATATGCGGCTTGGCGGGTTTGGGTGCTTCTTTCAAGCCCAGTTCGATTTGCTGCTCTTCGCTCAACAAATTGCTCCAGTCGCCTTTTTTATACCACTCGCGCCCGTCCAATTCGATGGGGTGCTGAATGCGCTCGCAGCCGTTGCCGCATTGCAAATCGTCTTCTTTACAATATTTGTCGCAACCCCAGCAGATGCGCTCCGGCGCTTTGGGGAAGATGGGGAATTTTTTTGCCATGGTGTGAAATCCTTGTTTTTATTTTCATGAAATTATAAATGATTCGATTGCGGCAGCTTGGTTTTTGTACGTCTTTTTACGCTGGATGGTTAAGAAATGTATAAGGTCGTCTGAAATAGCCAGCCGATTCATGTTATATTTATACAGACGGCATATCAACCTATTCGATAAAACTAATCCGCCATATGGCACTCAAACGGCGGAAAGCCTGATATTTGAAACTATTTTTAAAGCAATCAATCAGTTGGATTTACTGTTAATTTCTTTAAAATTCAGTATGATATATTACGCTCTGATATAATGTGCGGGCAAGGCGTACGGAAGCCGGCGTCTTGTCTTTTTTCAACTTTAGATACTAAGGAACTTATATGTGCGGTATCGTCGGCGCCATCCGCGCCAATCACAATGTAGTCGATTTTCTGACCGACGGTCTCAAACGCCTTGAATATCGGGGCTACGATTCGTCGGGTATCGCCGTGAACATGGACGGCAAAATCAAACGCGTTCGCCGTGTCGGCCGCGTGCAGCTGATGGAAGATGCGGCGCGCGAAAAAGGCGTGTTCGGCCATATCGGCATCGGCCATACCCGCTGGGCGACCCACGGCGGCGTAACCGAACCCAACGCCCACCCCCACATCTCCGGCGGCATGATTGCCGTCGTCCACAACGGCATCATCGAAAACTTCGAAGCCGAACGCGAACGCCTCCAATCCTTAGGCTACACCTTCGAATCGCAAACCGACACCGAAGTCATCGCCCACAGCGTCAATCACGAATACACCCAAAACGGCGGCAAACTGTTTGAAGCCGTCCGCGCTGCCACCGCCCGTTTCCACGGCGCATACGCCATCGCCGTGATGGCGCAGGACAAACCCGAAGAAATGGTGGTCGCACGCATGGGCTGCCCGCTCTTGGTGGCATTGGGCGATCAAGAAACCTTCATCGCCTCCGACGTATCCGCCGTCATCGCCTTCACCCGCCGTATCGCCTATTTGGAAGACGGCGACATCGCCGTATTGAGCGCGAACGGCATCGACAAACTCATTGACAAAACCGGTGCCGAAACCCAACGCAAAGTCAAAGTATCCGAGTTGTCGCTCGCTTCGCTGGAATTGGGCCCATACAGCCACTTCATGCAAAAAGAAATCCACGAGCAGCCGCGCGCCATCGCCGATACCGCCGAAGTCTTCCTTGACGGCGGCTTCGAACCCGAAAACTTCGGCGCGAACGCACGCGAAGTGTTCGACGATATTCACAGCATCAAAATCCTCGCCTGCGGCACGTCCTACTACGCCGCACTGACCGCCAAATACTGGCTCGAATCCATCGCCAAAATCCCGACCGATGTCGAAATCGCCAGCGAATACCGCTACCGCGACGTGATTGCCGATCCGAAACAACTGATCATCACCATCTCCCAATCCGGCGAAACCTTGGACACGATGGAAGCCCTGAAATACGCGAAATCCTTAGGGCACAAACACAGCCTGTCCATCTGCAACGTCATGGAATCCGCCCTGCCGCGCGAAAGCGAATTGGTACTGTACACCCGCGCCGGCGCAGAAATCGGCGTCGCCTCTACCAAAGCGTTCACCACGCAACTGGTTGTATTGTTTGGCTTGGCGGTGACGCTGGGCAAACAGCGGGGTTTGGTTTCCGCCGAAAAAGCGCGCGAATACGTCGAAGAACTGCGCCAACTGCCCGGCAGCATCCAACACGTTCTCAACCTTGAGCCGCAAATCGCCGCATGGGCGCAAAAATTTGCCAAGAAAAACAGCGCACTGTTTTTAGGCCGCGGCATCCACTTCCCGATTGCCCTCGAAGGCGCGTTGAAGCTGAAAGAAATCACCTACATCCACGCCGAAGCCTATCCCGCAGGCGAATTGAAACACGGCCCGCTTGCATTGGTGGACGAAAACATGCCCGTCGTCGTCATCGCACCGAACGACGGCTTGTTGGACAAAGTCAAAGCCAATATGCAGGAAGTCGGCGCACGCGGCGGCGAACTCTTCGTCTTCGCCGATTTGGACAGCAATTTCAACGCCACCGACGGCGTGCACGTCATCCGCGCCCCGCGCCACGTCGGCGTACTCTCGCCGATCGTGCACACCATCCCCGTGCAGCTCTTGTCCTACCACGCCGCCCTCGCACGCGGTACGGACGTGGACAAACCGCGCAACCTGGCGAAATCGGTTACGGTTGAATAAAGCCCGATTTGAACGGTAAAAGGTCGTCTGAAAACTGGGAAACTAAAGTTTTCAGACGACCTTTTTTAAATCGACGCGCGCTTTGGATAAACCGAACCCGTAGCGTGGGCTTTGCCCACGAAGTCTGTTATCCGTCAATTTGAATCGGACAGTTGTCCTCGCATCTGTTTCGCGGGTAGAACCCGCGCTACGGTTTGTTTTGACGGTATCTTAATTCATTTCCTACGCTGATTAAGAAGGCAGGTTTGAGATTGAAAGAGGTCGTCTGAAAACTTTGGTTTCCCAGTTTTCAGACGACCTTGATTAATCAAAACACGTCTGAGATAAGCCAAACCTCGTAGCGTGGGCTTTGCCCGCTGAATATAGTCAATTCAAATCAGCAATATCCACGCCGCCATTCCCGCGCAGGCGGGAATCCATTTTTGAATTTCGGCAAATGTTTTTCAAGCACCTGTTTCTTCAAATTTCCGATGGATTCCCGCCTGAGCGGGAATGACGGCTGGTGGCGGGTTCTGTATCAAAAACTAAGTCCGTAGCGTGGGTTTTACCCACGGAATGAATAGAAATGATTGGACTCGGATATTTGGGTTGAAAGTCGTGGGCAAAGCCCGCGCTACTCTTATTTGACGAAAGGTCGTCTGAAAAACCTGAATCTTGGTTTTCAGACGACCTTTTGTTCCGATTCAATCTCAAATCATCAAGGCTGCATCAAATCCGTTTCGCCAATTCTTCCGCTTTGCCGATGTAGAGCGCTGGGGTCAGGGCGAGCAGTTGGGATTTGGCTTCGGCGGGGATTTCCAGCGATTCGATGAAGACTTTCAGCACTTCGGGCGTGATGCCGCCTTTGCCGCGCGTCAGGTCTTTCAGTTTTTCGTAAGGATTGGCAACACCGTGGCGGCGCATCACGGTTTGAATCGGTTCGGCGAGCAACTCCCAAGTGGCATCCAAATCGGCAGCCAGCGCGGCGGGATTAGGTTCGAGCTTGTTCAGACCGCGCAGGTGGGCGGCGAAACCCAACACGGCATAGCCTACGCCTACGCCCATATTGCGCAGGACGGTGCTGTCGGTCAGATCGCGCTGCCAGCGGGAGACGGGCAATTTTTCGGATAAGAAGCCCAATACGGCGTTGGCCATGCCGAGGTTGCCTTCGGAGTTTTCAAAGTCGATGGGGTTGACTTTGTGCGGCATGGTGGAAGAGCCGACTTCGCCCGCTTTGACTTTTTGTTTGAAGTAACCCAATGAAATATAACCCCAAACGTCGCGGTTGAAGTCGATCAGTATGGTGTTGATGCGGCTGAGGGTTTGGAAGAATTCAGCCATGTAGTCGTGCGGCTCGATTTGGATGGTGTAGGGGTTGAAGGTCAGACCGAGGCTGATTTCGACGAAGTTGCGGCAGTGGGTTTCCCAGTCAATGTCGGGATAGGCGACCATGTGGGCGTTGTAGTTGCCGACCGCGCCGTTGATTTTGCCGAGGAATTCTTGCGCCTGAAGGTTTTTGAACTGGCGTTGCAGGCGGTACACGATGTTGGCGGTTTCTTTGCCCAAGGTGGTCGGCGTGGCGGGCTGGCCGTGGGTGCGGCTCATCATGGGGACGGCGGCAAGGTCGTGCGCCATGCCGGTGAGTTTTTCGATGATCTCGGCAAGTTTCGGCAGGATGACGGTTTCGCGCGCTTCTTGCAGCATCAGGGCATGGGACAGGTTGTTGATGTCTTCGCTGGTGCAGGCGAAGTGGATGAACTCGCTGGCGGCGGCGACTTCGGGTACGCCGGCGAAGCGTTCTTTAAGCCAGTATTCGATGGCTTTGACATCATGATTGGTGGTCGCTTCGATGGCTTTGACGGCGGCTGCGTCTTCCAATGAAAAATTTTCGATGACTTTGTCGATTTCGGCAAGCGTGAAATCGCTGAAGGCGGGAATTTCGGTGATTTTCGGTTCGGCGGCGAGGGCTTTGAGCCAGCTCAATTCGACTTTGACGCGCGCCCTCATCAGGCCGTATTCGGAGAAAATCGGACGCAATGCTTCAACGGATTGGGCGTAGCGGCCGTCTAGGGGGGAAAGTGCAGCGATAGGGTTGATCATGTCGGAGTCCTGTCGGTAGGTCGGTCAAACGGTTAAATCAAACAGTCAAATTGTTTGCAATTATACATGATTTGACCCGGCAACTTCGGGTCGTCTGAAACTACAACCTTCCCTTCAAAGCGTTTTTGACAAACGCCGCCGACTCGCGCAATACCGTGTAACCATAGCCGCCGTAAGGCTCGGAACAAAACGGCGCGGCATACACCTGAATATCGTGTCCCTGCCACTGCCTGTCCGCCATCATCCGCGCCCGCGCCAAGTGAAAACCGGCGCTGACAATGACGACGCGCGGGCTGTTTTCAATAAAATCGCGGCTGAACACAATGTTCTCAAACGTATTTTCCGCCCGCCGCTCTTGGATAATGTCCGCCTTCGGCACCCCCATCTTCTCCGCAATCGCCTGCATATTGCCCGAAGCAGACTGAAAATCGCGGCTGAGTCCGCCCGACATCACCAGCTTTTTTACCTTGCCGGCACGATACAGCTCGACAGCCGCTTCAACACGCGCCACCAAACAAGGGTTCAGACGACCCCCTTCATAAGAACGGGTCGAAAGCACGACCGCAGCATCCGCCGGACGCACCGTATCCGCATCCAACCGTGACACCCAAAAATCGCGCCACATAATCCACAGCGGCAAAAGCGCGGCGGTAAAGAATAAAATCAATATAAAAACAAGGGCTTTTTTGAACATCCGAATCCTAAAATGATGAAAGTAATTGGAACGCGGCTGTACGGGCAGGTTCCGCTTGTTCTTAAGATTTTACGAAATTCATACAGCCGTTCAGCTATATTTTTTAGTAACCGATTGTTTCTATCCGTCCAAGTACGAATTTTGTTGTCGACAAATATTTTTATGGCTTTTCGTCATCGGATATTATTTAAATTGGGAATAACATTAATGCATAGCCTAGGAATATGATAATCAGTATTGACATGGCGTATAAGGAAAATATATTATCAAAAACAGATTTTTGTAAAAGTTGCATAAAGTCGGCAATATAATATCAACGCCATCATCATCTTGAATGATATGTAGGCTATCTCCAATTTTGAAGACTTTTTCTCTTCGTTCAACTATTAGAGAGTAAACATGAAAAAAGCTTTATCAGTTATTTCCGTAGGTTTTTTATCTCTGTCTCTGCTTGCTGCCTGTAATGGTGGAGAAAGTGAAACCCAAAAAGAGCTTGCTGCATTGAAAGAACAACTGGCGCAGCAACAAAAGCAACAAGCTGAACGCGAAAATCAAGAACAAGAACACCGGAAACAAATTGAGCAACAGCAAAGAGAAGACGAACTCTATCAAAAAGCCTACCAAGATGCCCAAGAAGACTTACAGATGAAACAAATGCTGGAAGAAGAGAAAAAACAGGAAGAAGCAAAGAAAAAACAGGCTGCTGAGGAACGTAAACGCGAAGAAGCTAAAAAGAAACAAGCTTTAGAAGAGGAACCTAAGCAAAAAGAAGAGGCCAGAATAAAACAAGAAGAACCCAGAATTAGACAAGAAGAATCCCCAAAAGCTACTGCAAAACCAACCGCTTCACAACAAGCGTCCAAAGTTACCGAAAAACTCGTTCGTTACCCTGCTTTTGTGATTTCGGAATCTGGTAGTGGTTCGTTAAATCTCAGAGGAGGACCGTCTATTTCAGCAGTTTCTGTTACCCAATTGAAAGACGGACAGCAACTTCAAGTGGTGGCCGAAACCAACGCCTGTACCAATGCCAACGGTGGCTGCTGGGTTAAAGTTCAAGTCGGCGGATTGACTGGTTATGTGTCTAATGCCTACCTGCAAAAAGGTCATGTACGAGATGGTGCTTATGCATATTAATATCGGATAGATTTTATTGGTGACTTTCTGTATCCACTAGAATAGAAATGATGGAAAAGTGAAAGAATATTTGGGGCTGTTCTGAATTATTTTAGGATGGAGTCCATTCAATAATCTATCCAATTCCGACTGTAAAATAGAAAAAGGTCGTCTGAAATTTCAGACGACCTTTTTGACTTTTTGCGAAACAACCGAATCTTTAGTCTTTGCGGCGGCTGCCTAAGTCGGCGGCGGCGGTAAAGAGTACGTCGGTGGAGGAGTTGAGGGCGGTTTCGGCGGAGTCTTGGATTACGCCGATAATCATGCCGACGCCGACGACGCGCATGGCGAAGTCGTTGTCGATGCCCAAGAGGCTGCAGGCGACGGGAATCAGCAGCAGCGAGCCGCCGGCAACGCCGGATGCGCCGCATGCGCCGACGGTGGCGACGAGGCTCAGGAGCAGGGCGGTGGGGTAATCGACGACGATGCCTTTGGTGTGGGCGGCCGCCATGGCTAAGACGGTGATGGTAATCGCCGCGCCTGCCATGTTGATGGTTGCGCCCAGCGGGATGGAGACGGAGTAGGTGTCTTCATGCAAGCCGAGTTTTTTCGCCAATGCCATGTTGACGGGGATGTTGGCGGCGGAGGAGCGGGTGAAGAAGGCGTAGAGTCCGCTTTCGCGCAGGCAGGTGAAGACCAGTCCGTAGGGGTTTTTGCGGGTTTGCGACCAGACGATGAGCGGGTTCACGACGAGGGCGATAAACGCCATGCTGCCGAGCAGGACGGCCAACAGGCGTCCGTAGCTGAGGAAGGCGGAAAAGCCGGTTTCGGCAACGGTTTGGGAGACCAGTCCGAAAATACCCAAGGGGGCGAAACGGATAACCCATTGTACAACGGTGGTAACGGCGTCGGAGAGGTCGGCGACGACTTGGCGGGTGGTGTCGGAGCCGTGGTGGCGCAATGCGGAGCCTAAAACCAACGCCCATGCGAGAATGCCGATGTAGTTGGCTTGCGCGATGGCGTTAATCGGGTTGGACACGAGCTTCATCAAAAGCTCTTTGAGGACTTGGATGATGCCGGAGGGCGGGGCGAGGGTGGAGGTAGCTACGTCTTTAAACACCAGCGCGGTCGGGAATGCCATACTGGCGGCAACGGCGACGGCGGCTGCGGCAAATGTGCCGACGAGATACAGAATAATGATGGGTTTGATTTTGGCTTCGCCGCCTTTGCGGTATTGCACCAGCGCGGCGGTCACTAAGACAAACACCAATACGGGGGCGACGGCTTTCAATGCGCCGACGAACAATTCGCCGAGCAGCCCTGCGCCCAAACCTGCTTTCGGGGAGATTGAGCCGACCAAGACGCCCAACATCAAACCGATGATGATTTGCGGGACAAGTCCGATACGGTTGACTGCGTTCAGCAGTGGATTACCACTTGCCATGATACGTCCTCTTACTTTATGTGTTAAGAAACGTTGCATTTTAAAAGAAAATATCAATTATTGCGCAGGTTTACATATCAAATCGATTGTTGTGGCGGAAAATGCTTGATTTTTTAGAGAATTGAGCAGTTTGTGCTGTATTTTTCGGATTGGAGGGAGTTAATGTGTTTTGCTTCTGTCGCGTAGAGGCAGGCGTATCCACCTTTTCAGACGACCCCTCCGTCTCGGGCGGGGTTTTAAACCCGATTGAAAATAATGGTAGAATTTAGCACTCTCTTCTGTCGTTGAAACACTTTTTGCCATGACCAGACTGACTTCGCCCATTTTGATTGCCTCACTCGCCCTTGCCTACGGACACGCAGCCGCAGCAGACCTGCCGCGTGCCGAAGACTACGAACCGATTCCCGGCTTCAAGCAGGGCGGGCAATCCGAGCAGGCTGACAAAGTAGGCAAACTGACGCCCAAATTTCCCGTCAAAATCGAAACCAAAAACAGCGAAGTCAAATCCATGCTCGAAGAATACCTGCCGCTGATTACCCAGCAGCAGGACGAAGAGTTGGACAAAGAGCAGGTCGGCTTCCTCGCCGAAGAAGCGCCCGACAACGTCAAAACCATGCTCAAAACCAAAGGCTATTTCAACGGCAGCGTCAACGTCCAAGACAACGGTTCGAGCTATACCGTCGCCGTCAATCCCGGCCCGCGCACTAAAATCGACAACGTCAGCGTCGCCATCCTCGGTGACATCCTTTCAGACGACAACCTTGCCGAGTATTACCAAAAAGCCATGCTCAACTGGCAGCAGCCCGTTGGCGAATACTTTGACCAAGACGGCTGGAGCGGCAGCAAAACCTCCGTCCTCAGCGCAGTAACCCGCAAGAAATACCCGCTTGCCAAACTCAGCAACACCCAAGCCACCGTCAATCCCAACAACAACACCGCCGATCTGAACGTGATCGTCGAAAGCAACCGCCCCATTTATTTCGGCGACTTTGAAATCACCGGCACCCGCCGCTATCCCGAAAACGTCGTTGCCGGCCTGGCACGCTTCAAACCCGGCGCGCCCTACGATCTCGACCTCTTGCTCGACTTCCAACAAGCGCTCGAACAAAACGGACATTACTCCGGCGCATCCGTTCAAGCCGACTTCGACCGGCTCCAAGGCGACCGCGTGCCCGTCAAAGTCAACGTTACCGAAGTCAAACGCCACAAACTCGAAACCGGTATCCGCTACGATTCCGAATACGGCCTCGGCGGACGTATCGGTTACGACTACTACAACCTCTTCAACAAAGGCTACATCGGCTCCGTCGTTTGGGACATGGACAAATACGAAACCACCCTCGCCGCCGGTATCAGCCAGCCGCGCAACAGCGACGGCAAATATTGGACGACCAACACATCCTACAACCGCTCGACCACCCAAAACCTTGAAAAACGCGCCCTGACCAGCGGTATTTGGCGCGTGCGCGACCGCAACGGCATCGAATCGCGCCTCGGTATCGAATTCATCACCGAAGACCGCAAAGTGCCCGATACCAATTACGACCTCGGCCGCAGCCACGCCACCATGCTGACCGCCTCGTGGAAACGCCAAAACATCGAAACCGAGCTGCGTCCCGAAAACGGCTACTACCTCGACGGCAAAATCGGCGCAACACTGGGCAACTTCCTGTCCTCCACCGCCATGGCGCGCGCCACCGCCCGCGCAGGCTATTTCTACACACCTGAAAACAAAAAACTCGGTACCTTCATCGTCCGCGGACAGGCTGGCTACGTTTACGCCCGCGAAGGCGAAGACGTACCTTCCAGCCTCATGTTCCGCACCGGCGGCGCCTCTTCCGTACGCGGTTACGAACTCGACAGCATCGGTCTGGCAGGTCCGAACAATTCCGTCCTCCCCGATAGGGCATTACTGGTCGGCAGCCTCGAATACCAATTCCCGATTACCAAAAGCGTATCCGGCGCCGTCTTCCACGATGTCGGCGACGCCGCAGGCAACTTCAAACGCATGAGCATGAAACACGGCACCGGCCTCGGCGTGCGCTGGTTCAGCCCCGTCGCCCCGTTCTCCTTCGACGTCGCCTACGGACACCAAGACAAAAAACTCCGTTGGCACATCAGCTTGGGCACAAGGTTTTAAGGTCGTCTGAAAACAAAAAACAGGGGTGCATGATGGCATCCCTGCTTTTTTATGTGGTATGTGGAAACCGCACACGTCGGGTTTTCGAAAGCCAACGGATTCGCAGCCGACAAAAAACGGTCAGACCAAATGTTTTGCCAAAAGATTGAGGGCGAACTCGACGGCCTGTGTTCTGACGGCTTCGCGGTCGCCGCTGAAGACTTGCATCTGTTCCAATGATTCGGTCGGCGTGGACAAACCGAACCAAACCGTGCCGACAGGTTTCGCCGCGCTGCCGCCGCCCGGGCCTGCGATGCCGGAAATACTGAGGGCGTAGTCTGCTTGGGCGACGGCTTTCGCGCCGCGCGCCATTTCGTAAACAGTCTCGCGGCTGACCGCGCCGTGTTGCAGCAGCGTGTCGGGCATGACGCCGAGGCGCTCTTCTTTGGCTTGGTTGCTGTAAGTGACGAAACTTTGATGAAACCATTGCGAGCTGCCTGCAATGCTGGTGAACGCGCCCGCCAACAGACCGCCGGTGCAGGATTCGGCGCAGGTGACGGTTTGGCGGTGTTGGGTGAGGTGTTCGGCGATGGTTTGCAGGGCGGTCATGGGATGTCCTTTCGCTGGGCGGGTTTCCCCGAAATATGGGGTTGGGTGGAGACCCTATTATATAGTGGATTAACTTTAAACCAGTACGGCGTTACCTCTCCTTACCCTGATTTAAATTTAATCCACTATAATAAGGATTGCAGAGAGTGGGCGAAAGGTCGTCTGAAAACCGGAATCCCAATTTTTCAGACGACCTTTTGTGCTTTGCCCTATCCGCCAAACCGCCGGTCACCCGTAGCGTGGGTTTTACCCACGGATGAACAGGGAGGATTGGATTCGGATGTTCGGGTGGGAGATCGCAGGCAAAGCCCACGCTGCGGATTGGTTTATCCTGAGCCTTGCCTATTTGAACAAAAGGTCGTCTGAAACCGAAGTTGGTTTTCAGACGACCTTTTTTGTTTGACGGGCAATTATGCGCCGAACACTTTCAAACGGTTTTCCACAGGCTCGAAGGCTTTTTCACCGGCAGGTGCTTCGATGCCGCCGATAACCATTTGCGCGCGCAGAAGCCAGCTTTCGGGCAGGTTCCATTCTTTGGCGATGGCGGCGTCGGGCAGCGGGTTGTAGTGTTGCAGGTTCGCGCCCACGCCGGCGGCGGCAAGCGTTGTCCAGACGGCGTATTGCGTCATTGCGTTCGCATGGTCCGCCCAAACGGGGAAGTTGGCGGCATAAGAAGGGAACTGCTCTTGCAGGCCTTTGACGACGTTTTGGTCTTCGAAGAACAAAATGGTCGCCGCGCCTGCTTTGAACAGGTTTAATTTTTGCGCGGTCGGCTCGAATTGTTCGGCAGGCACGATGGCGCGCAATGCGTCTTCAACGAATTGCCACACTTTGCCGTGTTCTTCGCCGAAGAGGACGACGACGCGGGTGGATTGCGAGTTGAAGGAAGAAGGCGTGTGCAAAACGGCATGTTTGACGATTTCGCTGATTTCTTCGTTGCTGACAGGCAGGTTTTTATTCAGTGCGTAAATGGAACGGCGGGTTTCGGCCGCTTGTTGCAAGGTTTGATAAGTCATTTTGTTTTTCCTTTGATTGATGTTTAATCGGTTGGCGGGTTTGAAAATGGATTCGCAAAACCCGCTTTATAGTGGATTAACTTTAAACCAGTACGG
>NZ_KV838103.1:25717-37841 GCF_001838645.1 Neisseria sp. HMSC70E02
GCCTTGTCCTGATTTAAAGTTAATCCACTATACTTGTTTTCTTTTCAGACGACCTTTGGGCCTATCAGGATTTGTTTTTGCCGAACAGGTTGTCCAATGCCAATGAGCCGCCGCCGGCTGCTGCGAGATAGAGGAACACGAAGCAGAACAATACTGCCGATTCGCCGCCGTTGGCAAGCGGGAACAGCGCCGAACCTTGGGAGGCGTGTGCCATGAAATAGGCAACCGCCATCTGACCGGACAGGATGAAAGCGGCGGGACGGGTGAACAGTCCGAGAATCAACAGGATGCCGCCGACGATTTCCAAAATGCCTGCCACCAGCATCAAGCCTTCGGGCGAGCCGCCGCCCATGGAGGTCGGGAAGCCGAAGAATTTCGACGTACCGTGCAGGAGGAAGAGGTAGGCGGTTACGATACGCAATACGGACAATAAAATAGGTTGGATACGGGCGCAGGTTGCAGACATGGGGTTCTCCTTATCAAAAATGCGGGGTTTAAATGAAAACTAATCTTATCTGTGCAGTATAGATAATTACTGCCGGTAGATATATACTTCTTTTATTGATACAACGTTTCCCTAAAAGAAAACATGGATACCCTGTTCAGCCTCAAAGTTTTCCGCCAAGTCGTCCAAAGCGGCAGCTTCACCCGCGCCGCCGAGCAGCTTGATATTTCCACCGCGATGGCGAGCAAACACGTCAGCCATCTGGAAAATACGATTAAGGCCAAACTGCTGCACCGCAACAGCCGCAACCTCCACCTGACCGAAGCAGGCGAAGAATACTACCGCCAATGCAGCTACGCGCTCGATACGCTCGACACCGCTGCGCAAAAGGCGGCAGGCGGGGCGGACACGCCGCAGGGCATGTTGCGCGTGACCATGCCGCTTTGGTTTGCGGGCAATTTAATCGGCACTTGGCTGGCGGAATACCGCGAACGCTATCCCGAAGTCACGCTCGATTTGGTGCTCGACAACCGCCACGTCGATTTGATTGCCGAAGGCTTCGACCTCGCCTTGCGCGTGGCAAAAACCCTGTCGCCGTCGCTTATCGTCAAGCCGCTGGCGCAAATCCAATTCGTTCTGCTTGCCTCGCCCGAATATCTGGCGAAACACGGCAAACCGCAAACGCCCGAAGAGGTCATGCGCCATCCCGCCATCCTGCCGACCTACACCGACCAGCGCAATTTGGAAATCACCCATCGGGAAACGGGCGAAAAAAGTATTCTGACGCTCAATCCGGTGATTCAAAGCGACAATACGCTGATGATACGCGAATTGGTCAGGGCAGGCGCGGGCATCGCCTATCAGCCGTTGTGGTCTGCCAGACAGGATTTGAAGGAAGGCAGGTTGGTCAGCCTGCTGCCGGAATATCGGGTGCGGACCGAGCAATTAAACGCGGTTTATGTGGACAGGGCGTTTTTGAGCGCGAAGGTGCGCAGTTTTATCGATTTTCTGAACGAGAAGATTTCAGCGGAAGGGGAATGAGGATTGGGGATGAAGGTTGGCAAAAGGTCGTCTGAAAACGGGAAACGGTTTCAGACGACCTTTTGGTTTGTGCGGTGGTTTATTTGACCTGCTGCATGTATTTTTTCAGACGACCCTTGCTCTGCATGGCGCGGTTTTCCAGTTCGTCCACGACGGCTTGCGCTTTGGCTTTGTTCACCGGTTTGCCGACCTGAATCACGCCGCTCATGTTCATCATGCGGTGCGGCGGGCAGGTATAGACGTACACGCCTTCTTTGTCGAGTTTGAGGGTGAAGTCTTTGCCGTCTTCGGAGAGAAAGTCGGCAACACCCTCAGGCAGGGCTTTGCTTTGCACCCAGTGGCCTTTGTTGGTTGCTTTGAAGGTTACGGTGTCGCCGACTTTGGCGTTGACGTAGCCGGGTTCGAACACCATGCTGCCGTCTTTGCCGTTGTCGAGCATTTTGACTTCGTGGTTGGCGGCGTATGCGCCGAGGGAAGCGGTCAGCATCAGGAGGAAGAGGGATTTTTTCATGGAGGGAGTCCTTTCTAAGGGTATAGTGGATTAAATTTAAATCAGGACAAGGCGCCGAAGCCGCAGACAGTACAGATAGTACGGCACCGATTCACTTGGTGCTTCAGCACCTTAGAGAATCGTTTTCTTTGAGCTAAGGCGAGGTAACGCCGTACCGGTTTAAAGTTAATCCACTATAAAAGGTCGTCTGAAACATCAAGCAAAGACATCACCCCTTGTCAATATTCTGTCATTTCATTTTTCGAAAGTCCGCCATGCTGACCATTACCACCTGCCTCGCCTACCCCGAGCCGCCGTCCAACCTGCTGCCGTTGGCGGAAGCGCTGACGCGCGACAACATCCCCACCGCCTTCGCGCCCTGGCAAAACCGCCCAAAATCCGCCTTCATCCTGCCTTTGTGTGCATGGGATTATGCGGCGGAGCCTGAAGCGTTTGGGCAGTGGCTGACCGAAGCGGAAGCGTACGGGCAAAGGTTTATCAACCCCGTCGGGCTGATGCGTTGGAACATGGACAAACGCTATTTGTGCGATTTGGCAGAATGGGGGGCGGACGTGATTCCGAGCATGCAGACGTCGTCTGAAAAAGAAAAATTGGAAGACATTTTAAAAAATCGGGGCTGACGGGAAGCGGTCGTCAAACCCGTTATCGGGCAGAGCGGGCGCGGCGTGGCGAAAATCAGGGCGGGAGAAGTGTCGTTGAAGGCGGAGGATTATCCGCAAGGCGTCATCGTCCAGCCTTATATCCGCGAAATCGAAACGGCGGGCGAAACCTCGCTGGTGTTTTTGGAAGGGCGTTTCAGCCATGCCGTACTGCGTATGCCACCCCAAGGCGAATGGCGCGCCAATTCCGCCTACGGAGTCGCCGTCAGCCCTGCCGCGCCGCCGAAAAAAGCAATCGAAACCGCACGGCAGATATTGGACATGCTGCCTGAAATACCGGCATACGCCCGCATAGACGGGACGCTGATCGGCGACAGGTTGCTGCTCAATGAATTGGAACTCGTCGAACCCGCCCTTTACCTGCATACCGCGGAAAACGCGGTTGCCGATATGGTGCAGGCGGTAAAGCGCGTTATCGCGGGTTGATGATAAAGAATTAATGCAAAAAAGGTCGTCTGAAAACAAAGGTAGCGGGTTTAAACCGTGCTATGCTTGTTTTCAGACGACCTTTTTAGTAAAACTGACTGCGTTCGGCAGTCAACCTTTGATCGGTATTACAATTTGGGCTCCCCCATCCAGACTGCGGCGAGTGCGACGATGGATACCAAACTGATGATCATGATTAAATTTAAAAACAAAATTGACATATAGCCTCCGAAATGTTTGCTGTTGTGTTTATTATTGATACTGCCGTTCGGTATCATGGCGTACCGTAAGGCAGTGGCGGCTTTACGCGGATACCCTTTTATAGTGGATTAACTTTAAACCGGTACGGCGTTGCCTCGCCTTGTTCTGATTTAAAGTTAATCCACTATATTGAACCGCTTTGCCGGGCGGGTAGAATAACATTGTCAGAATAGTTACTTTGTGTATTTACCTAATTTATCAGTAAGAAAAAGGCAATAATTATCAACAATCAATAAAAAGCACTATCACTTCCGGATGTTTTTTATCAAACATGGCTCATTAACAGGAAAAATTTTCCAAATCTCTATTTTTATTTGATTTATGCACAATTTTCATATCCGTTTCCGCCGCACGGCGCTCATAGCCGGTGTGGTATTTTTGCCTTTGGCGGTGTTGATTGCCGTCCGTTTGCACACGCACGGCGGTTTTGAATTTGAAAAACCTTTGATGATGTGGGTCCACCATAACATCGGCGAAGGCTTTTTCCCTATTGCCACTGTTTTGCATTATTTGGGCAAAACCGCCATCGCCGTACCTTTAATCGGCATCGCGGCATGGTGGCTGTATCGTGCCGGCAACCGTCGCGGTGCGTTGTTTTGCGTGAGCGCCGCCTTGATACCGACGCTGAATATGCTGCTGATTAAAGATTGGTTCGAGCGGCCGCGGCCGCTGTTTTGGCCGCGCATGATTGAAGAGACTAATTTTTCGTTTCCCAGCGGACACAGTACCTTTTCCGCCGCCATCGCCGTCATGATGATTATGTTGTGCAACGAGACGCCCTATCGGCGTGTCGCGTGGCTGATCGGCATTGCCTTTGCCCTGAGTACCGGCTTTTCGCGCGTTTATCTGGGCGTGCATTACCCGACCGACGTTTGGGCGGGCTGGACAAACGGCACGCTGACCGCGTTGTTGGTTTATTATTTCGTGTTCAGGGGTCGCTATCTTTCAGACGACCCGGCTGTTTCCCAAATATCCTCCGATGAATAATTTATCGCCCAATACGCCGTTTTGGCTGCGCAACGGTCATGCCGACACCATCTTTGCCAAATTCCTGCAACGCCCCTCCCCCGCTTACAGGCGCGAGTTGTTGCCCGACAGTACCGGCAAAGCACAAGTTGCCTACGATTTTGTCGACAGCCCCAATCCCGACGCGCCGCTGGTGGTTTTGTTTCACGGCTTGGAAGGCAGCAGCCGCAGCCATTACGCGGTCGAGTTGATGCGCGCGGTACAAGACAAAGGCTGGAACGGCGTGGTCGCCCATTTCCGCAGTTGCGGCGGCATCCCCAATACCGCGCCCGTGTTCTACCACTTGGGCGATACGCCCGAAATCGCCTTTATGCTCGACACGCTTGCCGCTCGTTATCCCGTCATTTATGCGGCAGGCGTTTCGCTCGGCGGCAATGCTTTGGCAAAATATTTGGGCGAACAAGGCAGCAATGCGCTGCCCCGCGCCGCCGCCGCCATTTCCGCGCCGGTCGATGCGACGCTGGCGGGTACGCGTTTCGACAAAGGCATGTCGCGCCTGTTATATACCCGTTATTTTTTGAATTCGTTGCTGCCCAAAGCCCGTGACGTTGCCGATTTAAAGAATGCCCATCCCGACCGCGATGTCGCCGCCCTGTTGAAAAAATGCAAAACGCTGGGCGACTTCGACGATACGTTTACCGCGCCGCTGCACGGCTTTGCCGACCGTTTCGACTATTACCGCCGCGCCTCGTGCAAACCTTGGCTCAAAACGGTAGCCGTTCCTTTGCTGCTGCTCAACGCCGTCAACGACCCCTTCCTGCCGCCCGAAGCCCTGCCGAATGCGGACGAAGTGTCTCCGTCCGTCACGCTTTTGCAGCCCGAACACGGCGGACACGTCGGCTTCGTCAGCCGCGACGGGGGTCGTCTGAACCTGCAATGGCTGCCGCAAACCGTATTGTCTTATTTCGCACAATTTGAATAGCGTTCCCGAACGGCTGTCGGCGTTGCGTTGGGATAAATTGGTTGAAACAAAAAAAGGTCGTCTGAAAACCTATATTTCAGGTTTTCAGACGACCTTTTTACTGCTCAAACGGTTGACCGCTCAATCAGTCGTGACCGATATCGACGGTTTTCTCTTTGTAGCGCGTATCGGGGACGAGGACGATTTTTTCGTCCACTTTGCCGATGGCTTTCACGTCTTTGCCCGGATAGTCCAACTGATGCAGGAAGTAGCGGATACAGTTGAGGCGGGCGCGTTTTTTGTCGTCGGAACGGATGATGACCCAAGGTGCGTCGCCGGTGTGGGTGTGGAAGAACATGGCGTTTTTAGCTTCGGTGTAGTCGTCCCAGCGGTCGAGCGACTGGATGTCCACGGGGGAAAGTTTCCAGTGTTTCAGGGGATCGTCACGGCGGGAGATGAAGCGGCGCAGTTGTTCTTCGCGGGATACGGAGAACCAGAATTTGAAGAGGTGGATGCCGCTGGCGACGAGCATACGTTCCAATTCAGGGGTTTGGCGCATGAAGAGCAGGTATTCGTTGGGTTCGCAGAAGCCCATCACGCGCTCTACGCCGGCGCGGTTGTACCATGAGCGGTCGAAGAAGACCATTTCGCCCGCGGTCGGCAGGTTTTGGATGTAGCGTTGGAAATACCATTGACCGCGTTCGGTGGTGGTCGGTTTTTCCAGTGCGACGACGCGCGCGCCGCGCGGGTTCAAATGTTCCATAAAGCGTTTGATGGTACCGCCCTTGCCTGCGGCATCGCGGCCTTCAAACAGGCTGATGATGCGTTGGCCGGAGTCTTTGACCCAGCTTTGCACTTTCAGCAATTCGATTTGCAGCTTTTGTTTTTCTTTTTCGTATGCGGCGCGGCGCATACGTTGTTTGTAGGGGTAATTGGCGGGAAGCGGTGCGCTGCCGGAATCTTCGTCCGTACCGCGTCCTTCGTGTTCCAAAACGGCTTTTTCGAAAACTTGCAACTGGTCTTGCTTTTCGCCCAATTCAACGTTTTCAAATGGTTCTAACTGATGATCTGCCATAGGGTCTCCTTATTGATTAAGTTTGAAATGATATGGTGTGGTATGGTTTGATTCTACTCCTTTGCCCCTCAGCGGACTACATAAAATTACACTGCCCCATTTTTTTCGGCGCGGTCTGCTAATTTGTGTAAAAACGGCGTATAATCAGGCTATTTGCACCACAGCCATGCCCTATTTCGCCCTGTTTGACGATGCCGTAAGCGGCCGCGCAAAACTCTATCAAAATCATGTGGAAAGCCGCCTTTTCCATCATAACGAACTGGATTCGCTGGACGATGCGCTGCAAAAGGGCTGGCAAAAAGGGCTGCATGCTGTGTTGTTTGCAGACTACGAATTCGGTTTGCCGCTGATGGGGATGGATTCCGAACGCGGCGGCAATCTTGCCCTGCACTGGTTTGCCGACTGCGCCGACACCGATGCCGCAAGCTGGCTTGCCCAAAATTCAGACGACCTCCCCGCCGGTATTTCCACGCCGCAATCCTCCGTATCCGAAGCCGATTACCTCGATCACATCCGCCAAATCCACGAAGCCATCCGGCGCGGCGACACCTATCAAATCAACTACACCACCCGCCTGCACCTGCAAGCCTACGGCAATCCCGTCAGCCTCTACCGCCGCCTGCGCCAGCCCGTCCCCTATGCCGTTTTGTCCCACCTGCCCGATGCAGAAGGGGAATCCGCGTGGACGCTGTGTTTCTCGCCCGAACTCTTCCTCAAAATCGGTTCAGACGGCACCATCAGCACCGAACCGATGAAAGGCACCGCGCCGATTTTGGGCGACGGGCAAGACGAACGCCGCGCCGCCGAGTTGCAAAACGACCCGAAAAACCGCGCCGAAAACGTGATGATTGTCGATTTGCTGCGCAACGACCTCGGCAAAATCGCCCAAACCGGCAAAGTGAGCGTACCCGAGCCGTTTAAAGTATCGCGTTTCGGCAGCGTCTGGCAGATGACCAGCACCATCCAAGCCCAAGCCCTGCCGCACATTACCGCCGCCGACATCCTCCGCGCCGCCTTCCCCTGCGGCAGCATCACCGGCGCACCCAAACGCATGAGCATGCAGATTATCGAATCGCTCGAAGCCGAACCGCGCGGTCTGTACACCGGCAGCATCGGCTACCTGAAACCCTGCGCGGGCGGGCTGGGGTTTGAAGGCATATTCAACGTCGTTATCCGTACCTTGTTGCTCAAACCCGCTTCAGACCCGATTTCAGACGACCTTCCATTTTCAGACGACCTAGATAGTGGATTAACAAATCAGGACAAGGCGACGAAGCCGCAGACACAGCAAGGCGGGGAAACGCCGTACCGGTTTAAAGTTCATCCACTATATCAAGGCATATACGGCGTCGGTTCCGGCATCGTCATCGACAGCGACCCCGCCGCCGAATATCGCGAATGCGGCTGGAAAGCCCGCTTCCTCAACGAATTGCGCCCCGCCTTCGGCATCTTCGAAACCATGCGCGTGGAAAACAAGCAATGCCGCCTGCTCGACCTGCATTTAGGTCGTCTGAAAACCTCCGCCCAAGCCCTCAACCTACCCCTGCCCGATGACTGCGAAACTCGAATCCGACAATACATCGCCAAACTGCCCGAAGGTCTCTTCCGCCTGAAAGCCGAACTCGTTTCAGACGGCCTCATCCTCAGCCATGCCGCCACCGCCGAGCTGTCCGCCCCGCAGCGCGTTATCCCCGCCCCGCAACCCCTCCCGCGCCGCGACTACCTGCGCCGCTTCAAAACCACCCGCCGCGCCCTCTTCGACCAAGCGTGGCGAACCGCCGAAACACAAGGCGCGTTCGACAGCCTGTTTTTCAATTCAGACGGCCTCCTGCTCGAAGGCGGCAGAAGCAACGTGTTCGTCAAATACCAAGGGCAATGGCTCACCCCGTCTCTGGATTTGGACATCCTAAACGGCGTCATGCGCCAAGCCGTGTTGCAACAGCCGCAAACCTACTTGGGCGCGGACGCAGTCATCGAAACGCACATCACCCGCGACATGCTGGAACACACCGAAGAAATCCGCCTCTCCAACGCCTTGAGGGGCGTGTTTGAGGCGGATTTGGTCGTTAAAGAATAAAATTATTTCCTGAAAACGGATAAAGCCGACAGGCGGAGTATTTGTGAAACGGGTTATATATCTGAAACTTGAGTGTTCACAAACATGCGCACGGCCTTACCCTCATAACGCTGGTTCAACCACGCCTGTAAGCGTTCGCGGTCTTTGGCAGGCAAAGACTCCTTAAATTCGAGCGAAACCACGACAATATCGTCATGTTCGCCTGTTTCCGATTTAGTATTTTTGCCGCTTTCAGGCTGCTCGGAAACAGGCTCTGTTTGCGCTTTCTCCCAAACCAAGCCGCGTCCGACAACGATTTTTTCCGCTTCCGGATATTGGGCTTTTAATTCCTTGAGTACCGCTGCATCGTCAGCACCGGCGGTATCGGCAGTTTTGCCCGCAAGCACGGTATCGATATAGGCCTGCTGCTCTTTCAGTTCATTTTGCTGCTGAACCGGATTGTTTCGGCTTGCCAGCAATTCTTCGATTTTGGCACCATCCCCTCCCGCATAAACCACGTTCACCTCTGGCTCTTTTACCCCCGACGCATTAAGGCTTTTTTCCAACAGGGCGATGATTTTCTCGGCATTACCCGTTCCGTTGACAATCAGACCGACTTTATTTTCCTTGTAGTTCAATACCTTACGAAGAACAAAAAAACTTTCCTGCTGCTGCGCGGCGGTGATCGCGGCATTGGCTTTTGTGTTGAACAGTTCCTGGCGCACCAGTCCTGATGCCATATAGCCGCTCGGAATCATCACAGCCAACACGACAACAGTAATCATGATACTTTGCAACCGGCGTTTGGATTCCGTTACCAACCCCCTGCGCGGCAGCTTGAGCAGTTTGGAAAACAACAAGGTCGAAAAAGCTATGAACACGCAGTTGATGGCAAAAAGATATGAAGCGCCGAAAAAATATTGCCAGTTGCCATGTGCCAGTCCGTAGCCCGCAGTACACAGGGGCGGCATCAATGCGGTCGCAATCGCCACACCCGGTATGGCATTGCCTCCTTCTTTTCGGGTCAGCGCCACAATGCCCGCACTACCGCCGAAGAAGGCAATCAACACATCCCAAAGGGTCGGCTGAGTACGCGCCAAAAGCTCGCTTTGCGCCTCTTTAAGCGGGGTTAATAGAAAATACAGTGTAGCAGTAACCAAACTGATGGCAACGAATACCATAATATTGCGCACCGCTTGGCGGATCAGCGCAGTATCGCCCACCGCCAAACCGTAACCCATACCGACGATCGGCCCCATCAACGGGGAAATCAACATCGCTCCGATCACTACCGCCGTGCTGTTTACATTTAGACCGATACTCGCCACAGCAATGGCAAACATCAATACCCACATATTCGTTCCGGACACCCGAGTATTGGCACGGATAGTGGCATCGATCTTATCGGGATGAGCTTGGTCATGCGCAAGATTGAACACATCTTGCAACTTGGTCATGGCACCCTTGTCTTCTTGTTCCTGCTTTTCTTGTATTTCCTGATTTTTACTTTCTTCCTGATCTTGCATGTGCGTATCCTAAAATTTTAATATTTTATTTTAAATATCTAATTCATAGAGAATTTTTGAGTAATGAAATAATGCCTTGCCATTACGGCTAAATCTGACAGGCACAATTCTCGCAATATATTAGCATACGTACGCAAATTTCCCCCGCCGGACGGGGAAGGGACAAGTTGCCTTGCGGCAACGAGTAGCGTGGGCTTTGCCCACGAAAGCCACCGTCTGACAACCGCAATCATCCAACAACCAAATCAAACAACAGCCGAATTGGCGTTCATTTTGTGGGTAGAACCCACGCTACGCATTGCTGCCGTATCCGTTTTCAGACGACCTTTTATCTGCTCACTCCTCCTATTTCCACCA
This sequence comes from Neisseria sp. HMSC70E02, assembly GCF_001838645.1. Taxonomy (NCBI): domain Bacteria; kingdom Pseudomonadati; phylum Pseudomonadota; class Betaproteobacteria; order Neisseriales; family Neisseriaceae; genus Neisseria; species Neisseria sp. HMSC70E02. Next base: position 36,002 of record NZ_KV838103.1, read on the forward strand.
CCCGCTACTCAGCGAAAAAAATACCGGGTCGTAATATTTCGGCAGTTGTTGCGGGATACCGAGGTTGTTGCGGTAAACGACGCGGTAGCGGTCGGCGTACCAGGCGGGGACGATGATGTATTGGTGGCGGATGGTGCGGTCTAGTGCCCGGGAGGTGGTTTTCAGCTCTTCGCGGTTGGTAAAGCTGCCGAAATGTTTGAGCAGTTTTTCGACTTCGGGGCGGCACACGCCGGCGAGGTTTCGGCTGCCGGGGATTTTGGCGGCTTCGCAGCCGAAATAATCGTATTGTTCGTTGCCGGGGCTTTCGCTGTTGGCATAGACGGTAATGGTCATGTCGAAGTCGAAATCGTTGAGACGCCTTTGATATAAGGCGGGGTCGGTAACGCGGATGTTCATGGTGACGCCGATTTTGGCGAGGTCGCGCTGCCATTTGGCGGTAATGCGTTCGTAGTTTTTGGATGCGGTCAGGAACTCGAAGGTCAGGGGTTTGCCTTGGCTGTCGGTCAGTTTGCCGTTTTTATAGCGGTAGCCTGCTTTTTCCAAGAGGGAGCGGGCTTTGAGCAGGTTGGGGCGTATGCCTGTTTTCGGGTCGGTTTGAGGCGGTTCGGGGACGGGTTGGTTCAGGACGGCGGGATCGAGGGTGTTGCCGAGGGACTGGAGCAGTTTCAGTTCCGCGCCTTGCGGTTTGCCTGTCGCCGCCATCTCGCTGTTGGTGAAGAAGCTGTTGCTGCGGCGGTATGCGCCGTAGAAAATGCGCGCGTTGATGCTTTCAAAGTCGAAACTCTCGACCATCGCCTGCCGCACGAGGATGTTGTCGAACGGGACGCGGCGCATATTCATAACGAAGCCCTGCATGCCGGCGTTGCTTTTCTGCACCCATTCGTGTTTGCCCATGCCGCGTTTGGCGAGCATTTCGTCGGAATAGCCCCGCGCCCAGTTTCGGGCGACATTTTCGTAAACGAAGTCGTATTGTCCGGCTTTGAGGCCTTCAAGGCGGACGCTGTTGTCTTTGAAATATTTGAAGCGGACGGTGTCGAAGTTATATCTGCCTTTGCGGGTCGGCAGGTTTTGCGCCCAGTAGTTTTTGTCGCGCGCGTATTCGCTCATGCGCCCGATGTCTGCTTTGACGAAGCGGTAGGGGCCGGAGCCGATGGGCATTTTGTTCGCGCCTTTTTCCAGCCCTTCGGGATAACTTTTATGCGAAAATACAGGCAGTTGTCCCAAGACCATGTGTAATTCGGCATTGCGCTGTTTGAAGCGGAAAACGACTGTCCTGTCGTCGGGCGTTTCGACTTTGGCAACATCGCTCCAGTATATGCGGTAGGAGGGGTCGGCGGCTTTGTCTTGGGTAAGCAGGCGGAAGGAGGCGGCTACGTCTTTGGCAAGGACGGGATCACCGTTGTGGAATTTGGCTTTCGGGTTGAGCCTGAATGTTGCCGATAGCCCGTCTTCGGCAAGTGAGAAGTCTTCCGCCAATAGTCCGTACATGGAAAAAGGTTCGTCCCAGCTGTTGTCCGTAAGCTTGTCCACGGTCAGATTGAGGACGCCGGCTTCTTTGTCGCCTTTGAGGGTAAACGGGTTGAACGTATCGAAGCCGCCTTGTATCGGTAGGGAAAACACACCGCCTTTAGGCGCGTCGGGATTGACGTATTCGTAGGCGCGAAAGTCGGCGGGATATTTCGGCTCCTGCCCCAAACCTAAACCGTATGCGGCAAAAGCGGTGGCAGTGGAGAAGGAAAGCAGGAGGAGGAAGAGGGTTTTCATAGGGTTTCAAACCGAGCAGGACGATGAAGCCCGATTATAGCAAAAGGTCGTCTGAAAACCGTTTTCAGACGACCTT
>NZ_KV838103.1:37941-47319 GCF_001838645.1 Neisseria sp. HMSC70E02
AAGGTCGTCTGAAAACCGTTTTCAGACGACCTTTTATCCGTTTCAAAACATACTCAAGAAGGCTGCTGCCGGTTTTTCGCCTGAGCGTCAAACTCCGCCAGCGTCATGTTCAAAGTCTGCAAACACGGCGTCATCACCGCATCGACAGCTTGGTTCACATGATCCCTTTCCACAGGCGACGGGCGGTAAACAAAGAGCTTGAAGAGTTCGTCCAGTTCGATGGAGTCTGCGCCGGTTTTCAAAACCCAGCCCTGTCTGCCGGAATAGATATAGCCGTACCGCGCCAACTTTTCCAAGAGCTCGCCCAACTCGTCGTAACCCATATTGATATGTCGTCTGAACTCCTGAACAGGCAAGGCTTTGCCCTCTTTTTGCGCCGCATCCAAAAGCAGCAGGATTTTCAACACATCGTCAAACCGCCCGCGCGAATCGAAGCCCCTGCGGAACGCCTCACCCTGCCAATAAGACAGCGACGAAGTCAGCACCGCGCCGCCCAACACCAGCGTCCACAACAAATTCAGCCACAACAGGAAAAACGGCACGGCGGCAAATGCGCCGTAAATCGAGCGGTAGCCGTCGAAATTGCCCATATACCAAGCAAACAGGAAACGCGCCGTCTCCAAGCAAAACGCCGTGACCAAAGCCCCTATGAACGCATGTCGCGCAGGCACAAAGCGGTTGGGTACGAAACGATACAGGCCCCATAACAAAAGCGTTGCAAAAAACAGCGTCCCCGCCGTCCGCAACACCCCCATCCATTGGGACGAAGCCAGCGCAGATTCCTGCACCGACCCGACCATAAAAGAAATCCCCACGCCCAAAGACAGCGGCCCAAACGTCAGCAACGCCCAATACACCAAAAACTGCATCATCCAAGGCCGCTGCGAATTGACCCGCCAAATCCGGTTAAACGCATTATCAATCGTCCGAATCAGCATCAGCGACGTCACCACCAGCATCACACTGCCAATCGCCGTCAACTTCCCCGCCTGATTGCGAAACGCATTGATATAATCAAACACCATGTCCGCACCCTGCGGCACAATAGTCTGATTGACGAACGAAACAAAAGAATCCGACCAACGGTCGAACACAGGAAAAATCGAAGCGACCGCCACCATCACCGTCAATACCGGCACCAAAGCCAGAAGCGTCGTAAACGTCATACTCGCCGCAGCCTGCGGCACACGCTCCTCATCGAAACGCCGGACCACAAACCACGCAAAAGCAAACGCCTTACTGTCCGACAAACCTTGCCACCATTTCAAAAACGGCATAATCTTTCCCGAAAAAATAACGAATTGAAAATAAAAAACAGAAAACGCCCGCAGCACACACCACGTCGTCTGAAAACACAGCCTCAGCGAAATTAACACCCATTTCCCACCAACCCCATTGTAACGGAATACCCAAATGAACCCAAATCCCCTCAAAATCCTCGTCCTCTACTACTCCCAAAACGGCAGCACCCTCAACCTCGCCCGCCAAATCGCACGCGGCATCGAAAGCGTCGCAGGCTGCGAAGCCGTATTGCGCACCGTCCCCAAAGTCTCCACTGTCTGCGAAGCCGTCGAAAAAGACATCCCCGACAGCGGCGCCCCCTACGCCACCGCCGAAGACCTCAAAACCTGCGCCGCCCTCGCCCTAGGCAGCCCCACCCGCTTCGGCAACATGGCGGCCGCCATGAAATACTTCATCGACGGCACCGTCCCCCTATGGCTCGGCGCAAAACTCGCCGGCAAACCCGCCACCGTCTTCACCAGCACCTCCTCCCAACACGGCGGACAAGAAACCACCCTCCTCACCATGATGCTCCCCCTCCTGCACCACGGCATGATCATCAGCGGCATCCCCTACACCGAAGCCGCCCTCAGCAGCACCCAAAGCGGCGGCACCCCCTACGGCGCATCCCACGTCGCCGGACACGACAGCAAACCCGTCCTGACCGCCGAAGAAAATGACATTGCCTTCGCACAAGGCAAACGGCTGGCAGAACTCGCCGTCAAGTTGGCTTAAGGCGGATAGCTTGGAAATCCAATCTGCCAAAAGCTAAAAAGGTCGTCTGAAAACCTGATTTCCAAGTTTTCAGACGACCTTTTACCAACATCTGCCCGTCAAGCCGAAAAAGCCTTATATGCCATCGAAGCAATAATCAGCAAAACCGTTACGACCAAAACCTTACGGATGATTTCCCCGTCTGAATTGATAGCATGGAGGCTGCCGAAATGGTTGCCCAACAAATTCGCCAAAATCATCGGGATTCCGATTAGGAACGCCATTTTCCCCGCTATCAAGAAAGCAACGAATGCCCCGATATTGGAAGCAAAATTGAAAATTTTGGAAGTAGCCGAAGCCTGCAACAACGACAATTTGTTGATGACAAACAAAGCGATGATGAAAATGCTGCCCGTGCCCGGTCCGAAAAAACCGTCATAAAAACCGACAATCAGACAAGTTAAAAAGACAGCGACGGCAGATTTTTTTATCTCGCCGCGTTCATCGTCTTTTTTCAGCAAAACGCCTTTGAACAAAGTTGCCAGCAAGCCTATGGGTAAAAACGCAAGAATGATGTAATTGATGGTTTCCACAGGCAGAATCAGAATGACTTTCGCACCGACGAACGCCCCGATTAAAGCCGCAACAATGCCGACCGGCACAATGCGCCATACAATCGAACTGCTTTTCATAAAGTTTTTAATCGCAGCCACCGTACCGATGGTACTCACCAATTTTTCCTGTGCCAACGCGACCTGCGGCGGCAAGCCGACCATCAAAAACGCGGGAATCAAAATCAGCCCGGCTCCGCCCGCAATAGCATCGACATAGCCCGCAATCAAAGACGCGGCAACCAGCAGGAAAAGACCGAGATAAAAATAATCGGCAATGATACTGCCGGGAATAAATAATTGCTCCATAGATTGTTTCCTCTTGATTAAATTTAATTTTTTGTATGCAGCAGCACGCAGGACCGTTTAAAACTTCAAATAAAGTATCAGTACATTAATTACCACCATAAAAATTGTCAACACTATTTATTTTTGTAAAAATAAACCGAAAATCAGTTAACCGCTTCAATTAGTTTCTTCTGCTAAAAGGTCGTCTGAAAACCTTAATCGATTCCAAAATAAAAACCCGCTTCAAAAAGCGGGTTTCTTGTATCCGGTCAGGGCAGACCGTCTGTCCGTATTGTCCGAAACTTCGTTACTGTTTTTCTATTTTCCTGCGGGCAATTTCCGCTTTTTTACGGCTTGCCGCCAGTTGTTCGCGCATTTCGTTCAAGATTTGCTTGGAAGATTTCGGTTTTTCCCAGTTATCCGGTTCTGTATTTTGTCGTTGCGCCAATTGCTTTTGATGCTCTTGATAAAGCGCATTCGATTCTTCGGAGACTTTGCGGGCAATGTTCGGCAGCTCTTTTTCAACCAAAGCCTCGGCGCGTTGTTGGGCAAGATGGCGTTCTTTGCGGCTTTGGGCGCAATATTGTTTGCTGTCTTGCTCAGGGGAATAGCCATAATGAGGCAGCGGTTTCCCTTCTTTTTTCATCGCCATGCTGTAATTGACGCATTGCAAGGCTTGCGGATCGGCAGCCATGTACAAAGAGTATAAATGCCCGGCATAGTCTTTGATGTCCTCATTGCCGCCGCATACATTCGCCGTAGCCTCAATCAGCGCCGTATCTTGCAGCATTTGCCGGCAATGTTCGACCTGCTCCGTATTCAAACTGACGGCGGGCTCTTGCGCGGCGGCTGAAAAAGATAAAATCAAAGCAAGTAAGCCTAAAGCAGATTGTTTCATGGTTTTTCCTTTTAAACCGGAATGATATTTTCAAATAAAGCATGAATGTCGGAACGCATTATAGTGGATTAAATTTAAATCAGGACAAGGCGCCGAAGCCGCAGACAGTACAGATAGTACGGCACCGATTCACTTGGTGCTTCAGCACCTTAGAGAATCGTTTTCTTTGAGCTAAGGCGAGGTAACGCCGTACTGGTTTAAATTTAATCCACTATACATTCATGCCCGAAGTTTTCAGACGACCCCGTCCGTCCCTATCTGCCATCCTTCTGACGGATAAAGGCATCGGCTTTGGCGCGGCGTTCGGTTTCTTCGGCAACGGTTTTACGCAGCAATTCATCAACGGGAACACCGCGGCGCGGGGCTTCTTCTTCCGCATACTGTTTTATCTTACTGTCCATATACGCCTCTACCTGACGGCGCAAACGGTCGCGTTCTTCGCGGCTTTCCGCGCAAAGGCGCTTCAAATCCTTATCGTCGAGATGGTGAAAGCTTTGTTTTTTGAATTCCTCCTCCAGTTTCGGATATTGTCGGCACTGATCGACTTTCGGATGGTTAAACAACAAAACCATAGACAAAAGGTTGAAATATTCGGCGGTCTCTTTATTGTCCCGATAACAAAGCGAACCGTTCGCCAAAGTATTAGTGTCTTTAAACAATTGCCCGCACTCGGCGGCAAGCTTTTTATCTGCCGCAGGATCGGATGGCGCACCGGTTTGATTTTGCGCGGCGGCAGAAGCGGTCAAACCGGCGAGCAGCAAAGAAAATACAAAGGCTTTTTTCATATGGGTACTTTCAAAAAACAGATGGGGAAATCATGAATAGTTTATATACAGGGGTCGTCTGAAAACTTTCAGACGACCTTTTGTCCGTCAATATTGCGGTATCGAACAGCCTTCAGATGCGACAATTTTGCATTGTGCAACACCCGCAGCCTGACATTTTCTTAATGCTGACGGTTCTGCACGACCTGGGGAAGGTTCCTGTCCATAAAAGGTTTTTACTTTTCCACCGGATTTTCCTTGGGCAACGGCAATACAGCCGTTTCTTACCCAAATACCTACTACACACGGCGCATTACGCCCGCCCTGTTCGCAAGTTTTAATCGCTTCTTTTTCTGCGGCAGCACGCGAATTTTGATTAAGTGCGCCACCTGCGATACCTGTTTTAGAATTGAACGCCCATGCGCCGTATTTGGACGGGACATTGATATTGACGACTTTAGAACCGTTTTGCACGGAACCGCCGTTAGAAGATTGGGGCGGAGCCATATTGTATTGAACCATTTCCCCGTTATTCCCCTGAAAGCGGCAAATACCGCTGACGGGGTCAAATTGCCCGGGGCAGCCGTTGGCATGGACATTAAAACTTGCCAGTCCCAAAAAGATAAAAAGCAGTTTTTTCATCAGTCTTATTCCTTTGTTTGGTCGTAATCTCTTTTCTTAAAGTAAGAATCTGATACCGAGGTCGTCTGAAAACTTTCAGACGACCTTTTGCCTGTCAATATCTAGGCAACGAGCAGGCTTCAGAAACGACAATTTTGCATTGCGGAACACCCGCAGCCTGACATTTCCTCAAAGCTTCCGCTTCAGCACGACCCGGTTTTGTCGTACCAGAGAAAATCCTCGACTGTTTACCTTCTTTACCTTGGGCAGCAGCGATACAACCGTTTCTGACCCAAGCGATTACTTTACAAGGGGCATTACTGCCACCTCGTTCACAAGTTTTGATAGCTTCTTTTTCAGCGGCAGCACGGGAATCCATATCAAGTGCGCCGCCTGAAATACCCGTTTTGAGATTGACTGCTAAAGCCAAATATTTTGAGGGAACATTGATGTTGACGATTTCCGTAGGCTGCTGCCGAGACTGGCGGGTAGATGCACAGTTGGGATTGTAGCCGTATGCACACAATGCCGAATTATTCTGCAATGCGCCTTTGGTTGCATCATAGGTTGGGTCGGCGGCATAAGTATTAAAACTCGCCAGCCCCAAAAAGATAAAAAGCAGTTTTTTCATCAGTCTTATTCCTTGGTTTGAAGATACAAAAAAAGCTGTCCGAACATCTTGCATGGTTTCAGACAGCTTTTTTCAGCGTTTTAGCCCACTTTATCCCCGGGCTGCGCGCCTTCATCGACATCGAGAAGTTTCAGTTTGCCCTCGGCGGTGGCGGCACTCAAAATCATGCCTTCGGATACGCCGAATTTTGCCATTTTGCGCGGGGCGAAGTTGGCGACGGCGATGACCATGCGGCCGTTCAATTCGGCGGGGTTGGGATAAGACGCGGCGATGCCGGAGAAGATGATGCGTTTTTCAAAACCGAAATCGAGGTCGAATTTTAAGAGCTTGGTGCTGCCTTCGACGGCTTCGCAGTTCAATACTTTGGCGACGCGCATGTCGATTTTCATGAAATCGTCGAAACTTGCCTGTTCGGCGACTTTTTCGTATTTGCTCTCTTCGGCGGCAGGCGCGGGGGTCGTCTGAATGCTTTGTTTGTTGGCTTCGATTAAATCGTCCACTTGTTTTTGATCCACTCGTTGCATTAAATGTTCGTATTTGTTGATGGCGTGTTCGCCTAGGGTTTCGCGCGTGTTCGCCCAGGTAATCGCGTCCAGATTGAGGAAACGCGCGGCGTTGGCGGCGGTTTGCGGCAACACGGGAGCGAGGTAGGCGGTCAGCATGGTGAAGGCGTTGATGAGTTCGCTGCATACTTCGTGCAGGCGTTCGTCTTGACCTTCTTGTTTGGCGAGCTCCCACGGCTTGTTGGCATCGACGTATTCGTTCACGGCATCTGCCAATGCCATGATGTCGCGCAGGGCGCGGGCATATTCGCGGTTTTCGTATTGCTCGGCTATGTTGTCGCTTTCGGCGGCAAGTTTTGCCAGCAATGCGCTGCCTGAAACGTCTTTCAGACGACCTTCAAAGCGTTTGGCGATGAAACCTGACGCACGGGCGGCGATGTTGACGTATTTGCCGACGAGGTCGCTGTTTACGCGGCTGATAAAGTCTTGCAGGTTCAAATCGATGTCTTCGATTTTGCTGTTGAGCTTGGCGGCGATGTAGTAGCGCATCCACTCGGGGTTCAGGCCTTGTTCCAGATAAGATTTGGCGGTGATGAAGGTGCCGCGCGATTTGGACATTTTTTGTCCGTCCACGGTCAGGAAGCCGTGTGCGTACACGCCGGTCGGGGCGCGGTGGCCGGAGAAATGCAGCATGGCAGGCCAGAACAGGGCGTGGAAATAGAGGATGTCTTTGCCGATGAAGTGGTACATCTCGGTTTGGCTGTCGGCTTTGAAGTATTCGTCGAAATCGATGCCGATGCGGTCGCACAGGTTTTTAAACGACGCCATGTAGCCGACGGGCGCGTCCAGCCAGACGTAGAAGTATTTGCCCGGCGCGTCGGGGATTTCGAAACCGAAATACGGCGCGTCGCGGGAAATGTCCCAGTCGGACAGGGTGGTTTCTTCGCCTTCGCCCAGCCATTCTTTCATTTTGTTGAGGGCTTCGGCTTGCAGATGGGGCTTGCCGTCGTGCGGATTGTTGCCGGAAGTCCATGCTTTCAAGAAGTCGGCGCATTCGCCCAGTTTGAAGAAGAAGTGTTCGGATTCGCGCAATTCGGGTTTGGCACCGGAAACGGCGGAATACGGGTTAATCAGTTCGGTCGGGGAATAGGTCGTGCCGCAGACTTCGCAGTTGTCGCCGTATTGGTCTTGGGCGTGGCATTTGGGGCATTCGCCTTTGACAAAGCGGTCGGGCAGGAACATTTGTTTTTCGGGGTCGAAAAGCTGCTCGATGACGCGGCTTTCGATTTTGCCGTTGGCTTTCAGCGCGCGGTAAATGTCTTGGGAAAACTGTTTGTTTTCAGGGGAGTGGGTGCTGTAATAATTGTCGTAGCCGATGAAAAAGCCGGTGAAGTCGGCGAGGTGCTCTTCGCGCACTTTGGCAATCATGTCTTCGGGCGCGATGCCTTGTTTTTGCGCGGCAAGCATCACGGGCGTGCCGTGGGTGTCGTCGGCGCAGCAGTAGTGGCACTCGTGGCCGCGCAGTTTTTGAAAGCGCACCCAAACGTCGGTTTGGATGTGTTCGACCATGTGGCCGAGGTGGATGCTGCCGTTGGCATAGGGCAGCGCGGAGGTAACGAGGATTTTGCGTGTCATGGTTTATGCTTGGGAAAACAATGGATAAAGATGGGGAATTATACCGTAAATCGTGCGGGCGAGACGGGGGAAAGGTCGTCTGAAAAGGGGATTCCGTGAAGCGGGAACAGGATGGGCAAAACGGGTTATAGTGGCTTAACTTTAAACCAGTACTGCGTTGCCTCGCCTTGTCCTGATTTAGTTAATCCACTATATCTATGGCAAAAGGTCGTCTGAAACACAAAAATCGGTTTTCAGACGACCTTTTCGATAATCGGGACATACAGGCCGGACGGTAAGCCGGGTTCTGTCTCGGACAGTCATTCCTCTAGGCACACCATTACTGATGCGCTCCAGCAACCTACCCGAACGCTCGGCGAGCAGCGTCAATGCGTTCTGTTTGGTCTTGCTCCGGATGGGGTTTAGCCTGCTGCGCCTTGTTACCAAGTGCACGGTGCGCTCTTACCGCACCTTTTCACCCTTACCCGTGCCGCCCGAAGGCGGCCGTCGGCGGTATTGCTTTCTGTTCCACTTTCCGTCGCGTTTCCGCGCCCGGCCGTTAGCCGGCATCCTGCTCTGCGGAGCCCGGACTTTCCTCCCCGTATGCCTTACACGATACGCGGCGACTGTCTGTCCGACCTGTATGAAACGCGGATTATAACACAAGCAAATCACAACCGTTTGACCACCAAAAAAACCGCCTATCTAAAATTTACCCATTTCGCAACATAAAAATTCAAATAAAATAAACTATTTATAAACAAAAAGTACCGTTCGTCAAATAAATGAATGACATGTTATAAAAAAGCCCATAAAATGAATATCACATAACTATTTTAAATATAAAAGTACATTACGATGAAAAACTATCCACATATCCTGTCTTACCTTGCCCTATCCTTACTTGCCGCCTGCGGAGGCGGTGGAGGAAGCGGTTCACCGTCAACCGCCTCAAGCGATACCAACCAACCCAAAATAGAATGCAACGCCGAATGCCAAGCGGGACGTGAGGCAGAACGAAAAGCGGCTGAGGAAGCTGAAAAAGCTAAGGCAGAAGCGGAACGCAAAGCCACTGAAGAGGCTCAGAAAGCTAAAGTAGAAGCTGAGCGTAAATCGGCTGAAGAAGCTGAAAAAGCTAAAGCGGAAGCCGAACGCAAGGCTGCTGAAGAAGCTGAAAAAGCTAGAGTAGAAACAGAACGTAAAGCCGCTGAAGAAGCTGAAAAAGCCAAAGCTGAAGCTGAGCGTAAAGCGGCTGAGGAAGCTGAAAAAGCCAAAGCTGAAGCCAAACGTAAGGCTGCTGAAGAAGCCGAGAAAGCTAAGGCGGAAGCTGAACGTAAAGCCGCTGAGGAAGCTGAAAAAGCTAAGGCAGAAGCGGAACGCAAAGCCGCTGAAGAGGCTGAGAAAGCCAAAGCTGAAGCCGAACGTAAGGCTGCTGAAGAAGCTGAAAAAGCTA
>NZ_KV838103.1:47419-57372 GCF_001838645.1 Neisseria sp. HMSC70E02
GTAAGGCTGCTGAAGAAGCCGAGAAAGCTAAGGCTGAAGCTGAACGTAAAGCCGCTGAAGAGGCTGAGAAAGCTAAAGCTGAAGCTGAACGTAAAGCGGCTGAGGAAGCTGAAAAAGCTAAAGCTGAAGCTGAACGCAAAGCTGCCGAAGAAGCTGAAAAAGCTAGAGTAGAAGCAGAACGTAAGGCTGCTGAAGAAGCTGAAAAAGCTAGAGTAGAAACAGAACGTAAAGCCGCTGAAGAGGCTCAGAAAGCCAAGGCTGAGGCAGAACGTAAGGCTGCCGAAGAAGCTGAGAAAACCAAAGTTGAGGCAGAACGCAAGGCGGCTGAAGAGGCTGAAAAAGCTAAACCGGAAGCTGAGCGCAAAGCCGCTGAAGCTGCTGCAACCCAACAAATCGACGGCTATTACAGCAAAATTTCCCAATCAGGAATGGAAGGCGATGATATTTCCCATATCGGCGACATCAATATTCTTGAATTGGACGGACAAAAAATCCCGCTGTTGCCCGAAACTGAGCCTCAAAGGGCTGAAGTATTCGGTAATGTGAACGAAAAATCTGTCCTGGTTGCCGCCACTCATCTGAAATACGGCCGCTACGGTTTTTATGGCTTGAAGAATGGAGATACTGACATCCATACATCGTATATGTTCTACCAAGGCGTTATTACTCCGGAAGCAGCGATGCCTCAAGAAGGTCAGGCTTTTTACCGCGGTTATGCGCTTTACAGCGATATCGGACAAGCCAATACGTTCGGCAACTCCATCTTTATGGTGGACTTCGGCCGCAAATCCCTCTCCGGTGCGGTTTACTCAGAAAACGGTGAATTTGATGAAGTGAATCTGGAAGGTCAAATCGTCGGCAACCGCTTCTTCCATGTGGATGAGAAAGAACAAAAAATCATGTCGGGTATGTTCCTCGGCCCCCAAGCAGAAGAGCTTACCGGCCGATTCGATCATCTTCTGGAATCTAAAAATGGTACATTTGGTGCCGCCGCTCTGAAAGAATGATTTTTACCGTATCATCAGCTCAAAAGGTCGTCTGAAAACTTGGAAATCAGGTTTTCAGACGACCTTTTTCCGTTCCTGACCAAGAAGCAGCCCATAAAATGCTACAATACCGCTTTGATTTTTTGCCCGCATCATCATGAAAAAAGCCCCCAAATCCTTTGAAGAAGCCCTCGCCCGCCTCGAAACCCTGACCCAGTCCATGCAAAGCAGCGAAATGCCGCTGGAAGACGCTCTGGCAGCCTATCAGGAAGGCAACGAGCTGGTCAGATACTGCCAAACCAAGCTGGCGGAAGTCGAACAAAAGCTGCAAGTATTGGACGCGGGCGAACTGAAGGAGCTGAACCTTGAACCCGGCGAATGAATTGAAAGCATGGCAGCAAAAAGCCCAAGCGCAGACCGAATTGCTGCTGGAGCGTTTCCTGCCGTCTGAAAACCAAGTGCCGCACACGCTGCACGAAGCCATGCGTTACGTTACCCTCGGCGGCGGCAAACGGCTGCGCCCGCTCTTGGTGCTCGCCGCATCCGAATTGGGCGATGCCGACCAAAACGCCGTCGAGCAAGCCATGGCGGCGATCGAAATGGTGCACGTCTATTCCTTGGTCCACGACGACATGCCCGCAATGGACAACGACAGCCTGCGGCGCGGCAAACCGACCTGCCATGTGAAATACGACGAAGCCACTGCCCTCTTGGTCGGCGACGCGCTGCAAACCCAAGCCTTCGACGTATTGAGCCGTCCGACCGGACTGCCCGCCGAACGCCAAATCGCCATGTTGTCCACGCTCGCCAAAGCATCCGGCAGCCTCGGCATGGCGGGCGGACAAGCCATCGACCTTGCCAACGTCGGCAAAGCCATGAATCAGGCGCAGTTGGAACAGATGCACAGCCTCAAAACCGGCGCCCTCATCCGCGCCGCCGCCGTATTGGGCGCGCTTGCCTGCCCCGATTTGGATTCAGACGGCGTCCGCACCTTGGACAACTACGCCGCCAAACTCGGCTTGGCATTCCAAGTTATCGACGACGTGTTGGACTGCGAAGCCGACACCGCCACCCTGGGTAAAACCGCCGGCAAAGACAGCGACAACGACAAACCGACCTACGTCAAACTGATGGGCCTGCAAGCCGCCCGCGCCTACGCCGAAACCCTGACCGCAGAAGCCGTCGCGTTGCTCGAACCCTTCGGCGCAAAAGCCCTGCATTTGCGGCTACTGGCGGAATTTGTCACTGCGCGGAAAAATTAAACGCTTTAAATCATTTGTCTTTTAAGCTACGGAGACACCAAAGGTCGTCTGAAAAATCAGTTCCAAGATTTTCAGACGACCTTTTTGTATAGGGACGGCGTTTATAGTGGATTAAATTTAAATCAGAGCAAGGCGAGGCAACGCCGTACCGGTTTAAAGTTAATCCACTATAATGAATCATGCTTTTATTCAACGGGATAAACTGGGATTAAAATGTGGATAAGTTGTGCGCAAACAGTGGATTTTATAGGCGTTTTAACCGCCCTTCTGTTCCTGCAAACATCCGTTTTTAAAATCGAAATTTGTCGTTGAGATTTCCATAACAAGCGTGCCTCAAATTGAAAGATTCAAATCAAAAGGTCGTCTGAAAACCCAAAACTTATGGTTTTCAGACGACCTTTTCGCTGATTCAGACAAATCAAATATCGTAAGTGGTCGATGCGGTATCGCCGCCTTTGCCTGTCCAGTTGGTGTGGAAGAATTCGCCACGCGGTTTGTCGGTGCGCTCGTAGGTGTGCGCGCCGAAGTAGTCGCGTTGGGCTTGCAGCAGGTTGGCAGGCAGGCGTTCGGTGGTGTAGCCGTCGAGGAAGGTAATCGCGGAAGCCATGCAGGGCATGGGGATGCCGCATTCGATGGCTTTGGCGACAACTTTGCGCCATGCGGGCAGGCAGTTTTCCAATACGCCTTTGAAATAGGGGTCGGAACCCAAGAACACCAAATCGGGATTGGCTTCGTATGCGTCGCGGATGTTGCCCAAGAACGCGCTGCGGATGATGCAGCCTTCGCGCCACAGAAGGGCGGTGTTGCCGTAGTTCAATGCCCAATCGTTGTTTTCGCTGGCTTCGCGGATGAGCATGAAGCCTTGTGCGTAGGAAATGATTTTGGATGCCAACAGGGCTTGGCGCAGGGCTTCGACCCATGCGGCTTTGTCGCCGTCAACGGGGGTAACGGTTTTGCCGAACAAGCGGCCGGTTTGAACGCGTTGATCTTTGAACGCGGATACGCAGCGGGCAAATACGGCTTCGGAAATCAGCGTCAGCGGGATGCCCAAATCGAGGGCGTTGATGCCGGTCCATTTGCCTGTGCCTTTTTGTCCGGCAGTATCGAGGATTTTTTCGACCAAAGGTTCGCCATTTTCGTCTTTGTAGCCCAAAATCGCGGCGGTGATTTCAATCAGGTAGGAATCCAGCTCGGTTTGGTTCCATTCGCTGAAAATGCGGTGCATTTCGTCGTAGCTCAGACCCAAGCCGTCTTTCATGAATTGGTAGGCTTCGCAAATCAACTGCATATCGCCGTATTCGATGCCGTTGTGCACCATTTTGACGAAATGGCCCGCGCCGTCACGGCCGACCCAGTCGCAGCAGGGTTCGCCTTGCGGGGTTTTGGCGGCAATCGCTTGGAAAATGGGTTTGACGGCAGGCCATGCGGCTTCGTCGCCGCCGGGCATGATGGACGGGCCGTGACGCGCGCCTTCTTCGCCGCCGGAAACGCCCGCGCCGATAAAGCGGATGCCTTTTGCCGCCAGCTCGTGCGTGCGGCGGGTGGAATCGGGATAGTTGGCGTTACCCCCGTCAATAATAATGTCGCCTTGGTCCAAAAGCGGGACAAGTTGCTCGATAAAGTCGTCCACGACAGAACCTGCGCGTACCATCATCATGATTTTGCGCGGTTTTTCCAGTTTATCCACTAAATCTTGCAATGAATAGGCACCGATAATGTTGGTGCCTTTGGCTGCGCCGTTGAGAAAATCGTCTACCTTAGCAGTGGTCCGGTTGTACGCCACGACTTTGGAACCGTGATCGTTCATATTCAAAATCAAATTTTGACCCATAACGGCCAAGCCGATGACGCCGATATCGCCTTTCATTGATGGAAGCTCCATTATTAATTTAATTTATCAGCCGTAACTCTATCTGATTTACAGAGGTTTAACAATCCTTAACTATCTAATTTTTTGAAAAGATGCCTTTACGTTGCGGGCTTTGGCTGCGCGTTGGGAAACAAACTATAAATAAGATTTTAAATAATAAATAGATGATTATATTGAGTCGCGATTTTTCTTGTGTATAACTTTGATTCCTTTTTCAGTTCAATAAGTTGAATGCAGATTTTGGATGCGGATAAACTGCTGTTTGCCTTGTTTGCAGATGTGGATAATTTTGAAATCCGGTTTGGTTTTGTGTATAACTTTCCGGCTATACACACAGCCTGCCGGTTTTATACTGGGCTCAAACGGAACTGTATGACGAGATAAACAGTCCAATCGGTTTTCATGTTTCAGACGACCTTTTGCGTGTTTTAGTCCTATTAAAGGTCGTCTGAAAAATATCTCATCAAAAGGGAGCAGATATGAAATTTTCCTTTAGCTTAAACCTGTTGGCAGTTTTGGTTTTGGCGGCGTGCGCGCACCAGCCTATGCAGAAACCTGATGCCGCGCCTATGCCGACGGCTGTGGATAACCATGCGCCGGAACAAGGGACGGGGCTGACTGAGCAGAAATTGATCCGCGCCAAACATTATATGGCGGCGTCTGCCAATCCGTTGGCGACCGAAGCGGGATATGAGGTTTTGAAACGCGGCGGCAGCGCGATAGATGCGATGATCGCCATGCAGACCACGCTGGGACTGACCGAGCCGCAGTCTTCCGGTTTGGGCGGCGGTGCGTTTTTGGTGTATTGGGACAATAAGGCGAAAAAACTGACGACGTTTGATGCCCGAGAAACGGCGCCGAAAGCGGCAACGCCGGCGCTTTTCTTGGATGAAAACGGCAAGCCGATGGGCTTTATGAACGCAGTGGTCGGCGGCCGTTCGGTCGGCGTGCCGGGGATTCCGAAGCTGCTGGAAGATGTCCACAAGCGTTACGGCAAATTGCCTTGGGCAAGCCTATTTGACAAACCGATTGCTTTGGCGGAACAAGGCTTTACCGTTTCACCGCGCATGGCGAAATCCATCGAGCAAAATTTGGAGCCTTTGAAACGCTATCCGCAAACCGCCGCGTATTTCCTGCCCGACGGCAAGCCTTTGGCAGCGGGAACGGTGTTGAAAAACCCTGAATTTGCCCGCTCCGTACGCCTGTTGGCGGAAAAAGGCAGCGCGCCGTTTTATCAGGGGGCGCAGGCGCAGAATATTGTCCGTGCCGTTACCGGCGCTGTGGATAACCCCGGCAAAATCAGTATGGCGGATTTGAAAAACTACCGCGTTATCGAGCGCGAACCGGTTTGCGCGCCGTATCGTGAATACGAAGTCTGTGGCATGGGCGCGCCAAGTTCGGGCGCGATTGCTTTAGGCGAGATTTTGGGCGTCCTGCAAAATCAGGATATGAAGGTGTTGGGCGCGGAAAATATCCACAGTTGGCGCTGGATAGGCGATGCGTCGCGGATTGCGTTTGCCGACCGTGATTATTACGTCGGCGATCCCGCGTTTGTCAACGTCCCGACCCGCGCCCTGATTTCTCAGGCTTACCTGAAACCGCGTGCCGAAGAAATCCGCCAATCCGACAAGGCGTTGGAAAACATTCAGGCGGGTCGGTTCGGCAAGGCATACGCGCAGGGTATGGCGGTAGAGCTGCCGTCCACCAGCCATTTGGTGGTTGTGGATAAAGACGGTAACGTCGTGTCGATGACGACTTCGATTGAAAACGCGTTCGGTTCGGGACTGATGGCAAACGGCTATCTGCTCAACAATGAATTGACCGATTTTGCTTTCAACCCTGTCGGCGCGGACGGTAAAACGGTGGCAAACAGCGTGGCGGGCGGCAAGCGGCCGCGTTCTTCGATGGCGCCGACCATTGTGATGAAAGAGGGCAAGCCTTATCTGGCAGTCGGTTCGCCCGGCGGCAGCCGCATCATCGGTTTCGTCGCCAAAACGCTGGTGGCGCATATCGACTGGGGCATGGACATTCAAGCGGCAATCTCCCTGCCGAATATGCTCAATCGCGGCAGCCAGTATGAAATCGAGGAAAAAACCGCTGCGGCGGACAAAGCGGCAGCGTTGGAAAAACTGGGCTACAAAGTCCAAATCCGCGATTTGAATTCCGGCGTACAAGGCATTGTGATCGGCAAAGATGGTTTGCTCGGTGGTGCCGACCCGCGCCGCGAAGGTAAAGTCATGGGCGATTGATCACCGATCAGCTTGTGGATAAAAGGTCGTCTGAAATCCAAATTTGGGTTTTCAGACGACCTTTTTTATCGCTGGAGAAAAGCTATGGATAAAGTGTGTATAAAATTTGAGAAAAAATATAATCTTTTTATTTTTCAGAAGGATAGATTAGATAGCCATGTGGATAATCATGTCTGAAATATTGGCGGGAGATGGTTTTGTTTTATTGAAAGGTCGTCTGAAAACTTAAAACCAAGATTTCAGACGACCTTTATTCAATAAAAAGGCTGTGGGTAAACAATCATCCACAACCTTTTTGTACGCTGTCTTATCTCAAGCCGCAGGCAGCTCGTGGAAGGCGGATGGCAAATTCTCGTTGTCACCAAATTCCACCCATTCATAAGCGGTTTCGTCCGCCAAAACCGCACGCAATAAAGCGTTGTTGATAGCGTGGCCGGATTTGTAGCCTTCGAATGCGCCGATAATCGGGTGTCCGACGATATACAAATCGCCGATGGCATCGAGGATTTTGTGGCGGACAAACTCGTCGGGATAACGCAAACCTTCCGGATTCAAAACGTCCATGTCGTCAATCACGATGGCGTTGTTCAAATTGCCGCCCAGTCCGAGATTGTGGGCGCGCATCATTTCTACTTCATGCATAAAGCCGAAGGTGCGCGCGCGCGCGATTTCGTCGATGTAGGACTTGCCCGCGAAATCGATTTCAAAAGTGGGCGAGCTGCGGTTGAAAACCGGATGGTCGAATTCGATGGTCAGCGTCACTTTAAAGCCGTCATACGGTGTAAAGCGCACCCATTTGCCCGCCTCCTTGACTTCGACGGGCTTGAGGATTTTCAAAAACCGCTTTTGCGCCTTTTGATCGACAACGCCCGCATCTTGCAAAAGATAAATAAACGGCAGGCTGGAGCCGTCCATAATCGGGATTTCGGGCGCGTTTAACTCAATCAGCGCATTGTCGATGCCGTAGGCGGACAGTGCGGACATGATGTGTTCGATCGTGCCGACACGCACGCCTTTGTCGGTTACGATGGTGGACGACAGGCGCGTATCATTGATGAGGTAGGGCGTAAGTTTGATGGTTTCGCCCATTTCGCCGTCCAAATCGGTACGGCGGAAGGAAATCCCGCTGTTTTCAGGCGCGGGGTGCAGGGTCAGCGCGACCCGTTCGCCCGAATGCAGCCCGACGCCGGTTACGCTGATGGATTTTGCTAAAGTTCGTTGCAGCATAAACCGCCTCCTTATTCAATAATTGGTTTGATATTTGGATAATACGATAAAAAGGAAAAAATAATCCATTATTTTTAATAGTATTTGCTAATGTAGGCGTTTCAGAACCATAGATTTTTCAGACGACCCTTTGTACCGGTAAGATTATCCACAGTATGCCGTGTAATCTGAGTGGAAAAATCCGATTTTATCCACAGAAAAATTCAAACAATTACAGATTATCCGACTTTGTTCTCATAAAAAACAAAACTTGAACGCAGCCTTTAAATGAATACAACAATTTGATTATACAATCAGTAATAAGGTTATCCACAAAGCGGGGATACACTCATCACTATCATCATTTTTTTAAATAATTACATATTAATTTTAAAACAACCAAAATTTATCCCCAAATATGGGGACAAACCGTACCAATCTACGTTTTCAGACGACCTATTTCACGGTTTTTTTATTTAAATCAAACATTTTAAAAGTAGCATCGTGTAATTCTAGGTAGTAGTTTTATTTCAGGCTACAATAGCCCTTATTGAAATTTATCCCTTTCCCTACTGACAGGAGTATCAAAATGAGCATCAAAGTAGCGATTAACGGTTTCGGCCGCATCGGCCGTCTGGCATTGCGTCAAATTGAAAAAGCCAAAGGCATCGAAGTCGTCGCCGTCAACGACCTGACCCCTGCCGATATGCTGCTGCACCTTTTCAAATACGACAGCACCCAAGGCCGTTTTCAAGGTACTGCCGAATTGAAAGACGATGCCATCGTAGTGAATGGCAAAGAAATCAAAGTCTTCGCCAATCCGAATCCTGAAGAATTGCCTTGGGGCGAATTGGGCGTAGACGTCGTCCTCGAATGTACCGGCTTCTTTACCAGCAAAACCAAAGCCGAAGCCCACATCCGCGCCGGTGCGCGCAAAGTCGTTATTTCCGCCCCCGGCGGCAATGACGTGAAAACCGTCGTATATGGCGTGAACCAAGACATTTTGGACGGCAGCGAAACCGTCATCTCCGCCGCTTCCTGCACCACCAACTGCCTCGCCCCGATGGCGGCAGTCCTGCAAAAAGAGTTCGGCGTAGTTGAAGGCCTGATGACCACCATCCACGCCTACACTGGCGACCAAAACACCCTTGACGCGCCGCACCGCAAAGGCGATTTGCGCCGCGCCCGCGCTGCCGCGCTCAACATCGTGCCCAACAGCACCGGCGCCGCCAAAGCCATCGGTCTGGTTATCCCCGAATTGAACGGCAAACTCGACGGCTCCGCCCAACGCGTCCCCGTTGCCACCGGCTCGCTGACCGAATTGGTTTCCGTCCTCGAACGCCCTGTGACCAAAGAAGAAATCAACGCCGCGATGAAAGCTGCCGCCAACGAATCTTACGGCTACACCGAAGATCAAATCGTTTCTTCCGACGTCGTCGGCATCGAATACGGCTCGCTCTTCGACGCGACCCAAACCCGCGTAATGACCGTAGGCGACAAACAACTGGTGAAAACCGTCGCTTGGTACGACAACGAAATGTCCTACACCTGCCAACTCGTCCGCACTTTGGAATACTTCGCAGGTAAAATCTAAAAGTTTTCGGATTGGGTAAACCAGTCTGTGGATAAGTAAGAGAAAAAGGTCGTCTGAAAATTTTTTCAGACGACCTTGTTTTTACCTTCAATCTACTCCCTCTCCCACCAGATGAGAGAGGGTTGGGGGAGAAGGTGGTTCTACAAATTTCATGAATTTAATTTTACCTAAAACCATAAAGCCCCCCATCCTAACCTTCCCCCGCCGGACGGGGGAAGGGACAAGTTGCCGTTGCAACGACGAGTAGCGTGGGCTTTGCCCACGAGATGAAAGCAGGTTCGGCTGTTGTCTAATTTTGATTATTGAATGATAAATTTCGTGGGCAAAGCCCACGCTACGGGTTGGGTTTATCCCAAATTAATTGAATAAAACTGTATTGATTGAATAAACGAAGTCGTCTGAAAAAATTGGGAACGAGTTTTTCCAAAACTCAAATCTCAAAGTTTTCAGACGACCTTGTTTTTACCTGCAATCTACTCCCTCTCCCGTCCGGCGGGAGAGGGTTGGGGAGAGGGTGGCTCTACAAACTGTACGAATTCGATTTGACTAAACCCACAAAGCCACCCCCATCCTAACCTTCCCCCGTCCGATGGGAAAAGGGACAGATTGCCGTTGCAGCAACGTGTAGCGTGGGCTTTGCCCACGAAATAAAATGCAAGGACAACCACCCCATTCGAATGGTTAAACGGTAGGATTCGTGGGCAAAGCCCACGCTACGGATTTGGTTTATCTTGAATAAGATTCGCTTTGATTAAATATAGTGGATTAACTTTAAACCAGTACAGC
>NZ_KV838103.1:57472-73480 GCF_001838645.1 Neisseria sp. HMSC70E02
TTAATCCACTATAAAAAGGTCGTCTGAAAACCATTTCAGATTTTCAGACGACCTTTCTGCATCCTTGTTATGCGGAGTAGCCCGTCAAATCACTTCCAAAACGAAGTAATTGCGCAGCTTGTCGTACACTTTGTCGGTTACGTTGATACAACCGTTGGTCATGATGCGGTCGGAGACGACATCAGAGGCGATGCGTTTCATGCGGTGTTCGGAAGGTTTGAGCGTCCAAACACGGTGCAGGGCGAAGAGGAAGTCTTTTTCCTGCTTGAAGCCGATGACTTCGCCGCCGTAGCCGGGTTTGGAAGTCTTCATCAACTGCATGTCGAATTTGCCTTTTGGCGTGGTTTTACCGATGAGTACGGGGTGGCACTGGCCATCGTCGGCAAAGCACAGCTCGGCTTTGGCGGTGTTGACGATGACTTTTTTGCGTTGCATGTATTCTTTGGCGGCATCGGCTGCTGCAAAGCTGTTCAGCCCTGCCAGCAGCGATACGCCGAGGATGATTCTTTTCAACATGGTTTCCTATTATCTGCGGATGCGGTGGGGTGTTTCGGGCGCAACCTCGCGGATGATGATTTGAGGTTCGGGCGCGGGTTGTGGGGCAACTTCTTGTACGGGCGGGCAGACGGCATCTTCCGGGAAGACGGCTTTCCAATGGAAGCTGCGGGCGTATTTGTGTTTGTCGAACAAGACTTTGTATTGGCAGGTGGTAATGCCTTCTACGTTGGAGCCGATATCGGGATTGGCGGGAACGCCGGGGGTGCGGAAGTGGAAGAGATAGTTCCATTCGCGCACGCCGAACATACCTTCATCGTAGTGCGGACGACCGAGGATTTTGTAGATGTCATCTTTGCTCAGACCCGGTTTCATCTGTTCGAGTTCATCGGCTGTAGGGAATGTGCCTTGGTTTTTGTTGAAGGTTACGGAGTAGGGTTTCGGAAAGACGGGGTTGTCCGTCGTTCCGTCGGCTTTAACGTGGCTTTTGCCGGCGCAGGCGGACAATACGGCTGCGGCAGCGAGGTAAAGGGCGGTTTTGGCGATGCGGGACGTTTTCATGGTTAATCCTTTTTTGTTGCGGCAATTTCAATCAGGCCGCCGTTGCATGGTCAAGATTCGATGTTATCCGTGCGCCGCCGTTTTCATTCTGATGACATTTATTGTCACTTTGTAACAATTTCATACGGACATAAATGAGAGCAATGGTATATCGTCTTCAGGCAAGCGTGTGTTTGGCACGGGTAAAATCGCGTTACTGGTTGTTTCTTTTGATGTTTAATCAAATTTTGGGTGAAACGTAAATTTCTTGGTTGAATTTCATGCAAGTTTTATGCCAATTTTTTGAAGAGGTCGTCTGAAAACCATATTTCGCCGTGTAATTCGGTTTTCAGACGACCTTTTTGAATGGGAGCGGACACTAAAAATTTAAACAAGGCTTATCCCAATAACCGTCGCGCGGTTTTCCTCGATTTGAAACCTGACTTCATAATCCGCAATATTCATGACGTAAATCCGTTCGGGAATATTCTGATAGGCGGGGCGCGGGTCTTGGGCTATGCTTTGGCTGATCAGGTTTTGGGTGCTGGCAGATAAATTTTCTGCGCCGATGTTTTCCAGCCATACGACTTCAAGCTCTTCGGGTTTGCCGCTGACGAAGCCGGATGAGGCATTGGGTTTGGATTCGACAAAGGGGATGTAGGGTTTGATGTCGACAATTGGTGTGCCGTCCAGCAGGTCTGCGCCGCTACAATAGAGGCGGACGGGTTTGCCGGTTTCGATGCGTTCGAGTTTTAAGAGCGACAGTCCGAGGTGATTGGGACGGTGGGGGCTGCGCGTGGCGAATACGCCCATTTTTTGTTTGCCGCCGAGCCGTGGCGGGCGCACCATTTGTGCCCAGCCTTCATCCAGTACGCCGTGAAAGATAAAACTTATCCACACATAATCGAAGTGTTCCAATCCGCGTACGCTGTCTGCGGTAAATTCGGGATTCAGCTCGATACAGACTTCTGCGGCGGGAACCAATCCGGGCTGACGGGCGACGCCGAATTTCTGTTTGTAGGGCGAGCGGGCGGTGGCGATGGGGACGATGGTGTAAGTCATGAGGATTGTGGACAAGTTTTTTGGAAAAACGTTATCTTATCACAGCCGGTTTTACCGCTTTCGGACAGTAATTTGTTATAATACAGGGCATTTTAATCGCTTTGAAATGATGAGATGATTGTTTCTATTGATGTTGATGCACAAAAAACTTTTACGCCTTTGTGTCCTAAAGAGCTGCCTGTAAACGAGGGGCATTTGATTGTCGAAGAGTTGAATGCCCAAGCCGCTTTGGCGGATTTGCGCGTGATGACGAAAGATGCGCATCATGCGGCAGCAAAATGGCTTGTGGATAACCCTGTTGATATGTTAAAGCCGACAGGTTTGCCCGATGCGGATTTGACTTGGGTGGCTCATGCGATGGTCGGTACGCGCGGCTACGAATTGTTGGACGGACTGCCTTCTGCCAAGGAATACGATTATTGCGTTTGGAAAGGCGTTGATCCTGAATTGCATCCTTACGGCGCGTGTTTTCATGATATTGAGGAAAAACTGAGCACAGGGCTGATTGAATGGCTGCGTTGTCAAAATACGGATACGGTCATTGTCGGTGGGTTGGCTACGGATTATTGTGTGAAAACAACGGTTTTGCAGTTGCTAAAAGGCGGCAATTGGCAGGTTATCGTCAATGAAGCGGCTTGTCGGGGCATTGCGCCGGATACCATCGAAACGGCATGGCAGGAAATGCATTCTGCCGGTGCAATGATTTTAAAAAACGCTGAAGAAATTAAAAAATATATTAATAATCAATAAGTTAAAATTGTTTCACGTGAAACCCCTTCCTAAATATGAAAATTTTGCTTGTCCGCTTGTCCAGTATGGGCGATTTAATTCACACTTTGCCCGCAATCGAAGATTTGGCGCGACAATGCCCTGATGTGGAACTGCATTGGTTGTGTGAAGCCGGATTTTCGGATATTGCGCGCCTGCATCCGTTCGTAAAAAAAATCCATGTGATGAAATGGCGGCAATGGCGCAAACACCTCTTTCAGGCTGAAACTTGGCGAGAAATAGGTCGTCTGAAACAGGTCTTGCGGCAGGAAGCATTTGATTTTGTGTTGGACAGTCAAGGTCTGATTAAAAGTGCGTGTTTCGCCAAAATGGCAAAATCCCCTATTTATGGTTTAGATAAAAACAGCGCGCGCGAGGGGTTGGCTGCGTTGGCGTATGCGAAAACATACGCTGTACCAAAAGGGAAAAATGCCGTTTGGCGCAACCGCGAGCTGTTCGCCCAAGTATTTAGATATGCAATGCCGGAAACGCAGGTATTCGGCTTGACCGTTCCCGAAGCAGGTCGTCTGAAAAATTTAGAGCAGCCGTATTATGCGGCTTTGCACGCGACCAGCCGGGACAGTAAGTTATGGCCTGTGGAAAACTGGCGGGCCTTGCTGCAAAAGCTGAATGAAGAACAACAATGCAATGTTTACCTGCCGTGGGGAAATGAAACTGAAAAAACGCGTGCCGAACAAATTGCAGACGGACTGCCATTTGCCATTGTGTGCGACAAAATGAATTTATTGCAGGCGGCGTATCTGCTGAAACACGCGGTCGGAATTATCGGTGTGGATACCGGTTTGCTGCATTTGGCAAATGCTTTGGAAAAACCTGTGGTCGGTATTTATACCGATACCGATCCGATTAAAACGGGCGTTCAAGTTTCGGCTGTTGCAAAAAATTTGGGCAATATCGGGCAGATTCCGACTGCGGATTTGGTTTATCAAACGTTGATGGATTGTGTGGCTGCTGATGAAGGCTCAAAGGTCGTCTGAAACTGATATAGCGGCATGGCATTTTCCAGTTTGTTGAGTGTAGGAATGTATATCCTTCAGCCTGAGTAAATGCTTTAAAAATGGTATAATCGGCAATCATTATCTGAAAGATTTCTGAATGAATTCGTTTTTAAGGAAAACGGATTTGATTTTATAGAGAAGAAGGTTTGGTTTCGCTGGATGGTGAAAGCAGCGTTCTTTTTAGGAGAATTCAATGAAAGCACTGGTCGCAGTAAAGCGCGTAGTGGACTACAACGTCAAAGTTCGTGTAAAAGCCGATGGTTCGGATGTGGATATCGGCAATGTCAAAATGTCGATGAACCCGTTTGACGAAATCGCTGTGGAAGAAGCCGTCCGTTTGAAAGAAGCCGGAAAAGTAAGCGAAATCGTAGCGGTTTCTTTGGGCGAAAAGAAATGCGAAGAAACGTTGCGTACAGCTTTGGCGATGGGTGCCGACCGTGCAATTCATGTTGAAACCGATACTAAATTGGAGCCGCTGGCCGTTGCCAAGCTGCTGAAAGCCGTTGCGGACAAAGAAAATCCACAAATTTTCTTTTTGGGCAAACAAGCGATTGATGATGATGCCAACCAAGTGGCGCAAATGCTGGCTGCTTTGCTGAATGCGGCGCAAGGTACGTTCGCGTCCAAAGTACAAATTGAAGGTGACGAAGTGCAGATTGTGCGCGAAATTGATGGCGGCGAAGAAACCCTAGCATTGAAACTGCCTGCTGTTATCAGCGCGGATTTGCGTTTGAACGAGCCGCGCTTTGTCAAACTTCCCAATATTATGGCAGCAAAGAAAAAACCTTTGGAAAAACTGGCTCCTGCTGATTTGGTTGCGGATATTTCACCTCGTTTGAAAACGGTGAAATTTGCCGAGCCTAAAGCACGTCAGGCAGGCGTAAAAGTAGCAAGCGTTGCCGAATTGGTTGAAAAATTGAAAAACGAAGCCAAAGTGATTTGAGGAGACTGAAATGAGCATATTGATTATTGCTGAACACGACAACAAACAGTTGAATCCTGCCACTTTGCATGCCGTTACCGCTGCTGCCAAACTGGGCAAAGTCGATTTATTGGTTGCCGGAAACGGCGCATCTGCCGTAGTGGAATCCGCGAAACAAGTAGCGGGTGTGGAAAAAGTTTTGGTTGCGGATGCTGCCCATTATGCCGAAGGTTTGGCTGAAGAACTGGCTCCGCTGGTTGTCAAATTGGCAGCGGATTACCGCTATGTTGCAGCAACGGCAACCACATTCGGTAAAAACCTTCTGCCCCGCGTGGCAGCCTTATTAGACGTACCGCAAATTTCTGATTTGGCTGAGATTGTGGATAACACGACTTTTGTGCGCCCCATTTATGCGGGTAATGCATTTAAAACCGTGCAAGCCGATTCAGAAAAATTGGTGCTTACCTTCCGTGCAACAGCTTTTGACGCAGCTTCGGCGCAAGGTGGTCATGCTGAGGCGGTTAATGTTGAAGCGACCCCTGCTCAAAACCTGAGCCGTTTTGTGAATCGTCAGCTTTCCCATTCCGATCGTCCTGAGCTGACTCAGGCAAAAGTCATTGTCTCCGGTGGCCGTGCGTTGGGTAGTGCGGAAAAATTCAATGAAGTGCTGACACCGTTGGCGGATGTTTTAGGTGCGGCAATCGGTGCATCCCGTGCGGCAGTTGATGCCGAATATGCGCCGAATGACGTGCAAGTCGGACAAACCGGTAAAGTGGTTGCGCCGCAACTCTATTTTGCAATCGGTATTTCAGGTGCGATTCAACACGTTGCCGGTATGCAAGACAGCAAAGTCATTGTCGCAATCAACAAAGATGCCGATGCGCCGATTTTCAATGTGGCCGATTACGGATTGGTTGGCGATTTATTTGAAATCGTCCCGCAATTAACAGAAGTATTGAAAAATTGATGTTTCACGTGAAACGTTCAGACGACCTTGTTGTTAATGAGGTCGTCTGAAAACATTTCAGCATGATTACGACTTATAAAACCATTACTTCCCCGACGCAGGCTGAGTTTAAAGATAAAGGCAGCCGTTTTATTGCATTTGTCTATCCGATTCGGACGTTGGCTGATGTGAAAAAATATCTCGATCCGTTAAAGGAAGAACATCATAAAGCGCGGCATTGGTGCTATGCCTATCGTCTGGGTGTGGATGGTACGCAATTCCGTGCCAACGATGATGGAGAACCGTCAGGAAGCGCGGGTCGGCCGATTTTAGGGCAGATTGATTCGGTGGGCGTAACCGATGTTTTGGTTGTGGTCGTCCGCTATTTCGGCGGTACTTTATTAGGTGTTCCCGGTCTGATACATGCGTATAAAGAGGCAACGGCTCAAGCATTGGCAGTTGCGGAAGTAGTTGAAAAGAATATTGAAAAAACCGTTTGGCTGAAATGTGAATATCCGTTTTTGAATGAAGCGATACGCATTGCCAAACAATATCAGGCGGATATATTGGAGCAGGATTTACAGTTGGATTGCCGATTGACGGTAAGTTTGTCGTTGGCAAATTATGAGGCCTGTGTTGCGGCTTGGAAGAATACACGGCAAATTGAAGTAAATACAGAAAAGCCTTTTGAATGAAAAGGTCGTCTGAAATGCTTTGTGATGGTATTTCAGACGACCTCTTCTCTCATAAATCTTCTTGTGTGTATCTGTCTAAGGCATCGATGCTGGAGCGCAAATATAGCCATGCCAATTGATGGAATTCGCCCAGCGCGTTCCATAACGCATCTTCACTCATAATGCTGTATTCGCCTTCCGTACTCAAATCCAGTTCTGCCCCGTCCTCAATGGCTTGATGGCACGCCTGATACTCATGGGTATAAAAATTGTCCATATCGCGAATCAAAGCGACGGCATGTTTCCAACGCCGGATGTCTTCTTCCAATTGCGGTAGTAGATGACACCATTCGCGGTATTTGCTTTGGATTTCATCAATACGTTTTTGCATGGTTGTTTGTCCTTTTTTTAATTTTGTGGATAAGTTGAATAGGTTGCAGAGTGGAATGAAGTGGTCTTTGTTTGATTCCACCAAAATTTCTTCAAACGGGACAAAAGTCCCCTTGTGTCGAGTTTTCGTTAAAAGTACATATTTGTCAAGGAGATGGCATGAAACTGCTGGTTATCGGTAATGGCGGTCGCGAACACGCATTGGCTTGGAAATTGGCGCAGTCGCCCAAAGTGGAAACAGTATTTGTTGCGCCCGGTAATGCCGGTACGGCGATTGAACCCAAGTTGCAAAACATCGCCTTGACTGCGCATCAGGATTTGATTGAATTCTGCCGTAAAGAAAATATTGCTTTTACCGTCGTCGGCCCTGAAGCGCCTTTGGCGGCGGGTATTGTGGATGATTTCCGTGCCGCAGGGCTGAAAATATTTGGTCCGACACAATATGCGGCGCAGTTGGAAAGTTCTAAAGATTTCGCCAAAGCATTTATGGCGAAATACAACATTCCGACCGCGCAATATCAAACCTTTGAAAATGCCGATGCTGCACATGATTACGTCAATCAGAAAGGTGCGCCCATCGTCATCAAAGCCGATGGTTTGGCGGCAGGTAAAGGCGTGATTGTGGCGATGACTTTGGATGAAGCGCATGCTGCGATTGACGATATGCTGCTGGGCAACAAAATGGGTAATGCGGGCGCGCGTGTTGTAATTGAAGATTTCCTGCAAGGTGAAGAAGCGAGCTTTATCGTCATGGTCGATGGCAATCATGTATTGCCTATGGCGACCAGCCAAGACCACAAGCGTCTTTTAGACGGCGACAAAGGCCCGAATACGGGCGGTATGGGCGCGTACAGTCCCGCGCCTGTGGTAACGCCTGCCGTGTACGAGCGCGCGATGAACGAGATTATTTTGCCGACCGTAGCGGGTATGAAAGCGCAAGGGCATGAGTTCACCGGCTTCCTGTACGCAGGTTTGATGATTGATCAAAGCGGCGCACCCTATACGATTGAGTTTAATTGCCGTTTTGGCGATCCCGAAACCCAGCCGATTATGAGTCGTCTGAACAGCGACTTGTCGGATTTGGTTGAAGCGGCAATAGACGGCAAACTCGATGGCGTAACCGCGGAATGGAACCCGCAAACTGCCGTAGGCGTAGTGCTGGCGGCGCAAAATTACCCCGAAACGCCTAAAAAAGGCGATGTTATTTCCGGTCTGGATGCTGCCAATCAAATCGGCAAAGTTTTCCATGCAGGCACAACGGCAAACGAGAAAGGTGACGTATTGACCAACGGTGGCCGCGTATTGTGTGTCGTAGGATTGGGCGACGATGTGGCGCAAGCCAAAGCCAAGGCGTATAGCGCATTGGAAAAAATCAGCTTCGACGGCATGCAATACCGTAAAGACATTGCCGATAAAGCAATCAACCGTTAATCAAAGAAACAGGTCGTCTGAAAACATGATTGCGTTTCAGACGACCTTCCCTATCATGCTATTCCCCAGAATCCTTTCAGCTTCGACGCTTCGCAAGCTGCAATCCCATCTTAAAAAAGGCGGCTTGGTCGCCTATCCTACCGAGTCCTGCTACGGCATAGGCTGTATCCCGACCTTGCCCAAAGCGCTCAACCGACTGATTCATCTGAAAAAAAGACCGCAACATAAAGGTATGATTGTCATTGGCAACCAATTGGAGCAATTACAGCCCCTACTTAAAAGGTCGTCTGAAAACATTCAAACCATGCTCAGAAACGAATGGCCTGCGCCCAAAACTTTTCTGCTTCCTGCGGCTGCTGACGTTTTGCCCGCATTGCGCGGAAAAAGACGCAGCAAACTGGCGGTCAGGGTTCCTGCCCATGCAGGTGCGCGCCGCTTGTGTCAGGCTTTGAAAACGCCTTTGGTCTCAACTTCGTGCAATCGCGCAGGCAAACGCGCGTGTAAGACGGAGCGGGAAGTGAGAAGGCAGTTTGGAAGGGATGTATGGGTAGTTGGCGGTTTAATCGGCAAACAAAGGTCGCCGAGTCAGATTATTGATGGGGAAACAGGCGTTCGTTTGCGTTAGAAATCGGATGGATAGGATGAGTGGAATTATGCTTTGAACTGATAAACCGTTCATTTGAGAAAATGTGGATAATCCTGAATATAACTTTCTCAAAAAAACCAAAAAGGTCGTCTGAATCCCCATATTCATGGTTTTCAGACGACCTTTTGATTTGATTATCTTGTGGATAAGTATGTAGATAAGTTGAGTATTAGAGCTTGCTGCCGCATACGGCTTCGAATTGTTTTTCGGTAATCGTACCGTTCATCACGCTCATCGGGCGGATATTTGTCGCGGTGTAGCTGTGTTTGGAAATTTCTTTGCCGTGTTCGTCGAGGAGCTGTAAAGCGGTCAGGCGGTAGGTTTTGTTGGTGCAATGGATTTCCCAGTCGCCAATGGCAGTTTTGTAGGCAGGCGTGTTGACGAAACGTTCTTCTTTCATCTTTGATACGGTTTTTCTATCGCGGAAAGTAACCAAAGTACCGTTTTTCTTGATGCTGTTTTTATCAATCGCCACTTTGATATTGCCGTCGGAAATCGTGCCGATGTTGTCCCAGTTGCCGCTGACGCCGCCACTTGTGGTCGTAGTCGTTTGACAGGCACTCAGGAGCAGGGCTGCCGATAAAGTCGAAATAAGGGAAAAGTGTTTGATGTTCATAAGTTTCGGTTGCTTAGGATAGATTATTAGACTGCCGTATTATGCGCGAAGACGGCGGGGCAGTAAATCGGCTTTGCAAAGTCTTAAAACCGCCAAAAAATGAAAAGGTCGTCTGAAAACAGGTTTTCTAGTCGATCGACTGGAAACCAGTATGCCGCCGCTTTGCCTGAGATTAAAGAGAACGGTAACGCATTGAGTGAATCAGTTTCCCATATCCCTATTGTCGGTAGTTCCGCCATCTTGTCTCAATCAAAAATCAATCTGCGATACCCAACCAAGCATAATCCGTTTTCAGACGACCTCATGTGGATAACTCAAATATCCCCCATGCAGGCAGTGTCTAAAACCGCTAAAATAACGCTTTTCCCTCCCTACGGAACCATCATGCCCCAGCCTTCCGCCCAACAGATTTTGCACGAAGTATTCGGCTATCCCGAATTTCGCGGCAAGCAGGAGGCTGTCGTCAATACATTGGCAGGCGGCGGAAGCCTGCTGGTATTGATGCCGACGGGCGGGGGCAAGTCGTTGTGTTACCAAATTCCCGCACTGATGCGTGAAGGCGTCGCCATCGTCGTTTCGCCGCTGATCGCCCTGATGAATGACCAAGTGGCGAGCCTGCACGCCGCAGGCATAGAAGCAGCAGCGGTCAACAGCAGTACAACGGTGGAAGAAGCCCGCGAGGTGGCGGACAAACTCGCCCAAGGTCGTCTGAAACTGCTCTACGTCGCACCGGAGCGGCTCGTTACCGACCGTTTCCTGCGTTTTCTCGATCAGCAAACCATCAGCCTTTTCGCCATAGACGAAGCGCATTGCGTCAGCCAATGGGGGCACGATTTCCGCCCCGAATACCAGCAATTAGGGCTGCTTGCCGAACGCTATCCACAAGTGCCGCGCATTGCTCTGACTGCGACTGCCGATGCAGCGACCCGCGCCGACATCAAACATTTCCTCCATCTCGAAGACGCACCCGAATTCATCTCCAGCTTTGACCGCCCGAATATCTATTATCAGGTTATCGAAAAAAACAACGGCAAAAAGCAGCTTCTTGACTTCATCCGCAAAGAAATGGAAGGGCAAAGCGGCATCGTCTATTGCCTAAGCCGCAAAAAAGTCGAAGACATCGCCCAATTCCTCTGCGAAAACGGATTGGATGCGATTCCCTACCATGCCGGCTTGAGCATGGAAGTGCGCGAGGCAAACCAACGCCGTTTTACCCGCGAAGATAACATCATCGTTGTCGCCACCGTTGCCTTCGGTATGGGCATAGACAAACCGGACGTGCGCTTCGTCGCCCATCTCGATATGCCTCAAAGCGTCGAACATTTCTACCAAGAATCCGGTCGCGCCGGGCGGGACGGGCTGCCTGCCGTGAGTTGGCTGTGTTACGGGCTGAACGACTGGGTATTGCTGCGCGAACGTATCGCCGAAGGCAACAGCGACGAAGTGCAGAAACAAATCGAAATGCAGAAGCTCGATGCCATGCTGTCCGTCTGCGAAACCGCCGCCTGCCGCCGCGTCTTGCTGCTCAAACATTTCGGTGAAGAATCCGCCCCTTGCGGCCATTGCGACAACTGCCTGCATCCGCCCGTACGCTTCGACGGCACCGTCCTCGTACAAAAGCTTCTCAGTTGCGTGTATCGCGCCGGACAACGCTTTGCCGCCGGCTATATCACCAACCTGCTGCGCGGTAAAAGCGACGACTGGATACGGCGCAACGGCCACGACAAACTCTCCACCTTCGGCATCGGCAGCGGGCAAACCGACAAAGAATGGCGCAGCGTTATCCGCCAATGCATCAGCCTCGGCTACCTCACCGTCAACATCGCCCAATATCAGGCATTGCAACTGACCGAAGCCGCAAAAAAAGTCCTTAAAGGCGAAACCGAAGTCATGTTGCGCCCGCTGCGCCGCGAAAAAGCCGCCACTCAAAAGCCCAAAGACAACTGGCTGCGTACCGAACGCGAAGAACGCCTATGGCAGGCATTGCGGCATTGGCGGCAGCAGCGCGCCCATGCCGAAGAAGTCCCCGCCTATGTCGTCTGCGGCGACAAAACCCTGCGCGACATCGTCGAAAAAATGCCGCAAACGCTGGAAGATTTGCATCAAATCTACGGTTTGGGTGAGGCGAAAATCAACAAATTCGGCATCGATATTCTCAATGTCTGCAAGAACGCAGCCGAAAACCAAAGCGGGCAAACGGGCAACGAAGAACCCCTATTCACCCCCCAAACCGAGCGCGACCAGCAATTACAGAAAAAGCTGGAAACCTGGCGTGCCGAGCAGGCAGCCGCCGAACAATGTGCCTTGGGCAAAGTCCTTTCCAACATCAGCCTGACCGACCTTGTCGTCTTCACGCCTGCCGAAAAAGCCGACCTGCTCGGTATCTACGGCATAGGCAGCGAAAGAATTGCCCAATACGGGCAGGCAATACTCGACATCTGCCGCCCCTACGCAGACGGGCTTTCCGAGCCGAAACAGGCGGAACGCCTGCTTGCCCGCCGCCTGTTCCAATGGTGTCTCGATACCGCCCGATATGAAGGCGGAGAGATGCACGCCGTCGCCAAAAAACAGACTTTACGCGCCATCGCCAAAGCCCGGCCGCAAACCTTGACGGCGCTTTCCAAAATAGAGGGCGTGAGCGGGGAATGGTTGGAGCAATACGGCGAAGAAATCATAGAAATCTGCACGGCGGATTGACCGTTAAAAAGACACAGAAAAAGGTCGTCTGAAAACCCTGTATAAAGGTTTTCAGACGACCTTCTGAATATTAATATCATTATAAAACAATAACAAACAAAATTTTTTCAATTCGCTTGTAAGCATTTTCAGACTACCGCGTCTAATCGGGCATGAAATGATTTTATGAAACGGTTATCATGAAAATGAATACGACAGCCTCGTGGCAATCAGCTTTAGGTTTATTGGTTTTGCGCCTTTTTGCCGCTTACGAATTTTGGGAATCAGGCATGCAGAAATGGAACGGCGAAAACTGGTTTGCCGAAATCAACGACCAATTCCCCTTTCCGTTTTATCTGCTGCCCGACAGCGTAAATTGGAACTTAGCGATGTGGGCGGAGCTGGTTTTTCCGGTTTTGCTGCTTTTAGGATTGGCAACCCGCCTGTCCGCCTTAGGGTTGATCATTGTAACGGCAGTGGCGTGGGCGGCAGTCCATGTGGGTGCGGGTTATAATGTCTGCGACAACGGCTATAAAATGGCTTTGATTTATATCGTGGTTTTAATCCCGATTCTGCTTCAAGGCGCGGGCTGTTTATCGCTGGATGCGCTGTTGAAAAAACGTTTTTGCCCGAAATGCCGCGTCGGAAATCAATGAAAAAGGTCGGGGAGCGGACTTTAAACGCGCCAACTCAAATTCTTAATCTGTTTAACTTGATACTTTAAAAAGGAAATCAATATGAAAAAAAGTGTAGCCGCTGCCCTTGCAGGTGCTTTGTCTTTGTCTTTGGCTGCCGGCGTTGTAGCCGCTGACAAACCGGTAAGCAGCAAAGCAGGCGTTCAAAAATCTGCCCAAGGCTCTTGCGGTGCGGCTAAGGCTGCTGAAGGTTCATGCGGTGCTGCTGCTCCTAAAGCAGGCGAAGGCAAATGTGGCGAGGGTAAATGCGGTTCAACCGTGAAAAAAGCCCCCACTAAAAACGCCAAAGCAGCAAAAGCCAAAGCTAAAGCAGTTGAAGGCAAATGCGGCGAAGGCAAATGTGGTTCTAAATAATTTAGAACAAAAAGCCGCATTTTATTGATAAATGCGGCTTTTTATCTGATTTTGACAGCAATTTCGTACCAAAACCGTCGGAACACCATCCAAAACGGAGCAACATCATGATTCAACACGCAGGCTTAGGCTACCGCCGCGACTTGGCGGAAGACTTCCTCTTGCTTTCAGACGACAGCCCGATACGCTTTATCGAAGCCGCCCCCGAAAACTGGCTGAAAATGGGCGGCAGGGCGCGCAAACAGTTTGACCGCGTGGCGGAACGGCTGCCATTGGCGTTGCACGGATTATCCATGTCGCTGGGTGGACAAGCCCCGCTGGATACCGCCTTGATAGACGGAATCAAAGAAATGATGCGCCGCTACGATTGCACGTTTTTCTCCGACCATTTGAGCTACTGCCACGACGGCGGTCATCTCTACGACCTGTTGCCGCTGCCCTTCACCGAAGAAATGGTGCGGCATACCGCGCGGCGTATCCGCGAAGTGCAAGACCGGTTGGGCTGCCGCATCGCCGTGGAAAATACCTCCTACTACCTGCATTCCCCGCTTGCCGAAATGAACGAAGTTGAGTTCCTCAACGCCGTTGCACGCGAAGCCGACTGTGGCATTCATCTCGATGTGAACAATATCTACGTCAACGCCGTCAACCACGGCCTGTTGTCGCCCGAAGCCTTTTTGGAAAACGTTGACGCAGAGCGCGTGTGTTACATCCACATCGCCGGACACGACGTCGAAACGCCCGAGCTGTTGATTGATACCCACGGCGCCGCAGTTTTGCCGACCGTTTGGGATTTGCTCGCACTCGCCTACACCAAGTTGCCGACCATCCCGCCCACCCTGTTGGAACGCGATTTCAATTTCCCGCCTTTTGCCGAACTCGAAGCCGAAGTCGCCAAAATCGCCGAATATCAAACGCGTGCCGGAAAGGAATACCGCCGTGCAGCCTGAAACCTCCGCCCAATACCAACACCGTTTCGCCCAAGCCATACGCGAGGGCGAAGCCGCCGACGGCTTGCCGCAAGAGCGCCTGAACGTTTATATCCGCCTGATACGCAACAATATCCACAGCTTCATTGACCGCTGTTACACCGAAACGCCGCAATATCTCGACAGCGGAGAATGGGGTCGTCTGAAAGAAGGCTTCATCCGAGACGCGCGCGCCCAAACCCCCTATTTCCAAGAAATCGCCGGCGAATTCCTCCAATACTGCCAGAGCCTGCCGCTTTCAGACGACCTCTTGGCACTGATGGACTTCGAACACACCCAACTGCTCGCCGAAGTCGCCCAAACCAACAGCCAAGCCTCGTCCGCCGATTCAGACGATTTGGCGTACACCCTTTCTCCCACCGCCTTTGTGCGCCGCTACCATTACGACGTTACCGACGAATTGCAGGCGGTGGAAACCGCCGTTTTGGTGTGGCGAGACAGCGAAGACGACGTGATGTACCAAACCCTCGACGATTTCGACGCATTATTGCTGGAAACGCTAGCAGACACGCCGACCTCCCTGAACGGACTGCAAGCCATGCTGGCAGAGTTCATGTCGTCTGAAAACGGCTGGCAGGACGCATTAAGGCAAAAATGGATGGATTGGCTGGAACAAGGTATTTTGGTTGCCGCATCAGCCGAGGTCGTCTGAAATGATCGAATTGACGTAGTGGGCAGGAAATTCTTATAAAGGCACTATCGCATCCCCCTTCCCGAAGGAAAGGGCAAAGATGGGGAGGAAATCGAAATATCGCCGGCTTTTGCCGTTTTCAGACGACCTTTTTTATATTGGGGGTAAAGACCCGCTAAAAGGCTTGGCAGGTCGTCTGAAAACGCGTAACCGGTTACTGAGAAACAAAAAAGCTACGTCAATCATTTATGTATTTGATGACACACATGCTCAGTATCAGCGTAAAATCAGAAGTTCACAGCCATAATTCATTCAATGCTGATACATTATGTCCCTACCCGAATTGACCGACGCCGAGCTTGCCGAATCCCGCAAGCTGCTCCTGCGTTTCGCCCGCATCCAGTTGCCCGACCGCCCCGATTTGGCGGAAGACCTTGTGCAGGAAACCATGCTTTCCGCTTACCGCGCTGCCGAAGGTTTCAAAGGAGATGCACAAGTGGGCAGCTGGTTGTTTGCCATTCTGAAAAACAAAATTACCGACTGCCTGCGCCAGATTAAACGGCAGCGCGAAGTATTCGCCACGCCTGCGGAAGAAATGTTGGACGAAATCTTTGAAGAACGGTTTGCATCAGACGGGCATTGGACGGCGGACGGACATCCGCAAACTTGGGCCTCGCCCGAAAAAACGTTGGACAACAAAGAGTTTCGTGAAATCTTGCAAACCTGCCTCTACCAAATGCCTGAAAACACCGCCCGCGTGTTTACCATGAAGGAAATCCTCGGCTTCTCGTCCGACGAAATCCGCGAGCAATGCGGCATCAGTATGTCCAACTACCACACCATCATGCACCGCGCCCGCGAAACCCTGCGTCAATGCCTGCAAATCAAATGGTTCGGCAATGCAGAACATGCCGGTTAAGCCCGTTAGGAAAACACGATGAACAAATGCCGCAAAACCGCCTACCTGCTCTCCAAAAAACAGGACGAAACCCGCCTGACCGTTCCCGAACGCGTTTTTCTGGGCAGCCACCTGTTGATATGCCCTCATTGCCGCGAATATAAAAAACAACTCGACTTTATTCATAAAGCCATGAAAAAGATGTTTTGAGGCTGGCGGATAAGGTATAGTGGATTAAATTTAAATCAGGACAAGG
>NZ_KV838103.1:73580-86191 GCF_001838645.1 Neisseria sp. HMSC70E02
AAGTTAATCCACTATAAAAAGGTCGTCTGAAACCTGATGTAGGGTTTCAGACGACCTTTTTGCATGAAAGAAAATAGGGATTGATTGGTTTGAGCATGAGTTGGAATTGAAATGGCGCGCCCATAAAAAGCCGGCTTTTAAAGCCGGGATTTTGAAATTGGGCAGGATTCGGGCGGATTTAAAGGCATAGCAAACAAGGTTCAAACCGCCCAATAAGCCGGAGGCTATATAGGAATGATTGTGCGGGTGTCAACATTTTCGGCCTTTTTTCAGAACAAAACATGACTTATGCCAATATTTGTTACTACAACCCACTACATTGGCGGGAACATGAAAATGATGTGTGTTAGAATTTTTTCAGCTGTTTTATAAAACAGTACCTTAACTAAAAAATTTAAGAAGGATAGAACATGAACAAATTACTAATTGCTGCGATGATGATGGCCGCTTTGTCGGCTTGTTCCCAAGAAGCCAAGCAGGAAACTAAGGAAGCGGCTTCTGCCGTAGCTTCCGAGGTTAAAGACGCTGCGGCTTCTGCTACCGATGCTGCTGCATCTTCCGCTCAAGCAGTGGCGAGCAAAGTAGAAGATACTGCCGCCAAAGCCGCATCAGAAGTAAAAGAAGCTCCTGCCTCTGAAGCCAAACCGGCAGAAAAAACAGAAGCTGCGCCTGCCGACGAGAAAAAAGATGCCTCGTCCGCCAAAGTGGACGGCAAAGCCGTTTTCGAAGCCAACTGTAAAATGTGCCACGGCGGTACCATCCCGGGCGCTCCGGTCGTCGGTAAAAATGATGATTGGGCTCCGCGCATCAAACAAGGCAAAGAAACCCTGCATAAACATGCACTCGAAGGCTTCAACACCATGCCGGCAAAAGGCGGCAACACCAGCCTGAGCGATGACGAAGTCAAAGCGGCGGTTGACTATATGGCAAACCAATCCGGCGCCAAATTCTAAGCTGTACAAATCAAAACGCACCTTGCAATAAGGTGCGTTTTTTATGGAAAAACAGCCAAGCGTCGAGACGGTTCGGATTTGCTTTGATGGGAAACGGTATAAGATTAAGCTGAAATCAATGCGGTGTTGCTTCGCCTTGTCTTGATTCAAACTGACTTCGACCACTACACAGGAAGTTGAGGGAAGCTCGTCTGAAACATCATCCTGTTTTCAGACGACCTGATCTTTGATTAACGATGGCGCAGTCTAAATGTTAGAACTAAGGCAGAAAGGCAATAAAAAAGCTGAGTTTTTCAACTCAGCTTTTTAAATTTGGTGGGTCGTGAGCGATTCGAACGCTCGACCAACGGATTAAAAGTCCGCTGCTCTACCGACTGAGCTAACGACCCGATAAGCTGTGAATTTTATAGAAACAGATGAGCAGTGTCAATGTTTTTCTGTATTTTTTCGGAACAAAATAGAACTTAAAGCACTGTTTATCGTCATATAGAAGAGATTATTAACATGATATGTGTTACAATTTTTCGGGCTGTTTATATAAAACAGCATTTTAACCAAAATCTTAACCAAAAATTCAAGAAGGATAGGACATGAAAAAATTACTGATTGCCGCAATGATGGCGGCTGCTTTGGCGGCTTGTTCCCAAGAGACCAAGCAAGAGACTAAGGAAGCGGCACAAGCCGTTGCGTCCGATGTTAAAAACACTGCAGCTTCTGCCGCTGATTCTGCTGCTTCTGCCGCCCAAGAAGCGAAAGATAAAGTCAAAGACGCTGCGGCTGATGCAAAAGAAACTGCCGATAAAGCCATGACTGAAACTAAAGAAGCTGCCGACAAAGCAGCTACCGATGTAAAAGAAGCGGCAGATAAAGCCGTTACCGAAACTAAAGAAGCGGCCGGTAAAGCCAAAGAAGCGGCTACCGATGCAGCCAAAGATTCTTT
The DNA here is from genome assembly GCF_001838645.1 of Neisseria sp. HMSC70E02. Lineage (NCBI taxonomy): Bacteria > Pseudomonadati > Pseudomonadota > Betaproteobacteria > Neisseriales > Neisseriaceae > Neisseria > Neisseria sp. HMSC70E02. The sequence continues at coordinate 75,474 of NZ_KV838103.1, forward strand.
GAACAAAGCCGCTGATGCCACTCAAGAAGCTGCGGACAAAATGAAAGACGCTGCTAAATAATTTGTCGTGTTGACATAAAAAGGTCGCCTGAAAACCGAAGTTGGTTTTCAGACGACCTTTTGGTTTATATAGTGGATTAACTTTAAACCAGTACGGCGTTACCTCTCCTTAGCTCAAAGAGAACGATTCTCTAAGGTGCTGAAGCACCAAGTGAATCGGTTCCGTACTATCTGTACTGTCTACGGCTTCGTCGCCTTGTCCTGATTTATTAATCCACTATAGAAACCTTGTTTACGCCTGCGCTATCGAGCTGTCTTCTTCCTGCCGCTCTTCTTCGTGTTCCGCGCTGTTGAGCAATTTCAGCAGCTTTTCGGTCTTTTCCGAATCTTCGCTGCGGAGGATTTTGGCGGTTTCGGTTTCGAGCAGGGCGGTGTTGCTGTGCAGGATGATGTTTTTGACAGGGAGCAGGTTGTTGGGGTTCATGGAAAATCGGCGCAGCCCCATGCCCAGCAGCATCCGCGTGTAGGTGGTGTCACCTGCCATTTCGCCGCATATGGAGACGCTTTTTTCCATGCGGTTGGCGGTGCGGATGATGTGCTGGATGGTTTTCAACACGGCGGGATGGCCGGGCTGGTAGAGGTGGCTGACGCTGTCGTCGCCGCGGTCAACCGACAAGATGTATTGGATCAGGTCGTTGGTGCCGATGGAGATGAAGTCGGTCAGTTTCAGGATGCTGCCGACGGTCATGGCGGCGGACGGGATTTCAATCATGCAGCCGACGCTGACGGTGCCGAAGGTTTCGCCGCGTTCGGCAAGCTGGCGTTGGGCGGTGTCGAGGTGGATCAGGCATTGGCGCACTTCGGACAAGGAGGTAATCATCGGCCACATCATGCGCACGGGGCCGTGGACGGCGGCGCGGAGGATGGCACGCATTTGGGTGCGGAACATGACGGGTTCGGCGAGGCACAGGCGGATGCCGGTGAGTCCGAGCGCGGGGTTGAGGCTGCCGTTGGGGGTGGAATTTTGACCGAACCAGCGGGGATTTTTGTCCACACCCAAATCGACGGTGCGGATGGTGATGCTTTTGCCTTTCATTTTTTTCACAATCGCGCTGTACACTTCGTATTGCTCGTCTTCAGACGGCATGGTGTCGCGGTTGAGATAGAGGAATTCGCTGCGGAAGAGTCCGACGCCGTCTGCGCCGAAGTTGTGCAGGGCTTTGATGTCTTCGGCGGATTCGATGTTGGCGAGCAGCTCGATGTTGATGCCGTCGGCGGTGGTGGCGGCGGTTTTTTTGAGCTTGTTGAGTTCGCGCTTGTGGAGGCGGTATTCGCGGGCGAGGCGGCGGTATTCGTTGAGGACGACTTCGTCCGGATCGATGATGAGGACGCCGTTGATGCCGTCAACGATGACGGTTTCGTTTTCGGTAATGAGCCTGCGGGCGTTGTGCAGGCCGATGACGGAAGGGATGTCGAGGCTGCGGCCTAAGATGGCGGTGTGGCTGGTTGGGCCGCCGACGTCGGTAACGAAGGCGGTGATGCGCTGCTCTTTGAAGAGGACGGTGTCGGCGGGCGAGAGGTCGTGGGCAATCAGGATGGTGTCTTCAAACAAGCCTTCGTTGAGGTTTAAGTCGTTGCTTTGTCCGACGAGGTTGTTGTGGATGCGGCGGACGACTTGCAGCATGTCTTGTTTGCGTTCGCGCAGGTAGTCGTCTTCGATGCTGTCGAACTGGGCAGCGAGCTTGTCGCTTTGCTGCTTCAACGCCCATTCGGCGTTGATTTTTTGTTCTTTTAAAATATCGACGGGTTCGCGCGAGAGGGTCACGTCGGTCAGCAGCATGAGGTGCAGCGAAATAAACGCGCCCAATTCGGTCGGAGCGTTTTCAGGAATCGCGCTGCGCAACTGTTCCAACTCTTTGCGCGTGGCTTTGATGGCGGCATCGAAACGGGCGGCTTCGGCGTCGATGAGGTCGTCTGAAACGTCGTATTGCGGCACTTCCGCCGTGCCGCGCGTAATCAGGTGGGCTTGTCCGATGGCGATGCCTTTGCCCGCGGCAACACCGTGCAGCACGATACTCATTATTCGCCCTCGCCGAAGTAGTCGTTGATTAAGTCGGTCAATGCCTTCATGGCTGCGGCTTCGTCCAAACCGTCGGTTTCCAGCTCGATGATCGTGCCTTTGGCGGCGGCGAGCATCATTAAGCCCATGATGCTTTTGCCATTGACGCGGCTTCCGTTTTTCGTCACCCAGACTTCGCTTTGAAACTGAGACGCGGTTTGGGTGAATTTGCTGGAAGCGCGGGCGTGGAGTCCGAGTTTGTTGATGATTTCGATTTGTTGTTTTTGCATGTTCGGCTTTCGGGTGTGCGGGGTCGTCTGAAAACGTGTCGGTAGGCTTAGACGGCTTCGGCGTGCTGTTTGCACACCAAATCTTCCGGTTCGGCGGTGATGGCGAAAATGCCTTTGACGGCGGCTTCCCTGACCGTTTCAGTAAAGGCGGCGAGATCTTCCGCCATGGGCGAGTATTGGGTCGCTTTAATCATCATCGGTGCGTTCAGTCCGGTCAGGATGGCGGATTTGCCCGCGCGAACCAGCCTGCGGGCGGCATTGCACGGCGTCGCGCCGAAGATGTCGGTCATAATCAATACGCCGTGGTTTTCAGGAAACTCTTGCAGCGCGGCGATGGCATTGTTGATGATGTCGTTTTGGTCTTCGTCAGGCTCTACGCCGAGGATGCGGATGTTTTCCGGCATGCCCGTCGGGAAGAAATGATGGGTCAGGCTGCGGTAGGCTTCGCCTACTGCCTCGTGGGTAATGATTAAAAGGTTGATCATGATGTGTTCTCTGATGATTTTATTCGGCCGGTGTGGGCGAAAGTATCGTCCGTTCACCCGCCACATAGCGCGATATGGTGGCACAAAGGTCGTCTGAAAAGGTTTTCAGACGACCTTTTTTAATCTTGTCTCAGCCTTGGTTGAGCGCATAAATCTCGCCCAAATTGCGCCAGCAGCCCGCCGCGTCCATACCGTAGCCGAAGACGTAGCGGTTGGGAACATCCATTCCGACATAATCCGCCTTGGTCGGTTTTTCCTTGTCGATCAACTTGTTGGCAAACACAGCCGCACGGCAGCTCGCCGCGCCCATTTCCAAGAGCTTGGACTGAATCGCCGACATCGTGTGTCCCTCGTCCAAAATATCGTCCAATACGACCACATGACGCCCCCGAATCTGCTCCGAGTCGGGCATCCGTTTCCAGTTGAACGCACCGCCCGCCAGCTTGTCGCCGTAACGGGAAACATGAACATAATCAAAGTCCAACGGAAAGCGCAACAGCGGCAGCAACTGCCCCGTAAACACCACCGCCCCGCCCATTACAGGCAGCAGGAGCGGATATTTATCCCCCAAGTCGCGCGTAATCTCGTCCGCCACTTTTTGCAGCGCGGCACGGCATTGGTCTTGGTCGAACAAAAGCTCGGCATTATCAAGCATGGCTTGGGTTTCAAGGCGTTTGGTTTCTAAATCGATCATGGTAAACGGGGAAATCAGTTGGGAAAAAGGAAATTATAAACCCAAAACGGGCTAAGGTTGTCTGAAAACAGAGAAGCGGATTTTGCCATCGCTTTCAATACACCGGCCTAGCCATCAGTTGCAGTAGGTCGGATTCTCGAATCCGACGGCTTTTGAGATGGCAGGTTTTTGTCGGATACAAGTATCCGACCTACGGCTGACTGAAATCCCGCTGCCGCTTTAACCCGTATTGTCGTTTTTGAGCAGGAAAACCCTTTTCGCAGGCAAAGCCCGCGTGGCAGGCGTTGGCGGAATGCGCCGAACTGGCTTGGTTTCAGTAGGTCGGATTCTTGAATCCGACGGCTTTTGGGATGGCAGGTTTTTGTCGGATACAAGTATCCGACCTACGGCCGGTTCGGCATTGCCGCGCAAACCAAGCTACTTATTCGGCGGATTAATCGGCAGCGTCGAGCGGGAGACTTTGACGTCGGGGCATTTTTGCTTCATTTGATAGCGGAACACTTCCGCCTTGCGTTGATTGCCGGTTTTTTCGTAATTCGTGCCCAAAATTACCTCGTCCGCCAGATTCCGTATATCGGCATAAGGGATATAGAGGGATTGGGTCGTCTCGCAATATTCGATTTCCTCCGAATCGATTGGTTTGATAACCAGCAGGCGGAACTCTTCTTCGTCGCGGAAGGCGAAGTCTTTAAACAGATAGCGGATGTATTCCAAGGCTTCTTTATCGTCGTCGCTGACGGCGGAGTTGTCCTTGAAAAACTCGATAAGCTCTTCCAACGCTTCTTTTAATTTTTCCAAGCGGAACTGATGCCATTCTTCATTGCCGACGGGTTTCAGGCGGATACCGAATTTCAGTTTTTCTTGAGGAAGAAGCCATATCCCACATTTCTTTTCAGCAATATATTCATCTTTGTAAGCGATATAAGCAACTTGATAAAGCGGCAGCTTTTCGTATTCATCATTCCAAAAACCGTCTTCCGGCAGGTCGTCTGAATCCTGCCCTGACTTTTCAGATAGGCTGCGGAATGGGACCGAAACATCCGCTTCTCTTAGCCAATCCCCGTTTTTATTGAACACCAGGCAGCAGCCCGAAGCCTCCACGCCGTCTTCTTTGCCATACAGGCGGAACTGGTTCAAATCGTTGACGCGGCTGGAGAAACAGGTGAAAAAAGCATTATGGGACGCGCCATCCGCCTTGTTTTCCAACTCCAAATCCTGTTGGTTCAGCAAGTCCAGTAGCCCCCTGCCTTCGGACGGGTCGTTCATATAGGTCGAGCTGCCGAGCCGCATCGGAATGTCGATTTCGTTGCCATCAATCCCGAATAATATATGGCATACATGGGGCGAAGTGTAATGAGCCATCGGGGTGAAACCCAACTCTATCGGTGTGATGTGGAGAACCGCCAAAATGGTCGCAACAGCGTCTTGCGGTTGTGAAGTTTTGTTTTTGAAAAGCAATTCCTGTATTTCTTGTTTTTTCTTTTCAAAATAGGAATTCCAATCTTTATTGAGGTAATCAATATCTCTTAAACTTGGACGGATTATTTTTTCCCATTCCTTTTTTTCTACTTCATCATTTAATTGTGATATTTTTTCGTAAACAGCGGAAAAATTTTCGCTAGCCTGTTTAATAAATATTTCCGCTTTGGATGTGCTTTTACTGCTCTTAATCTGTTCAATATAACAACTGCCCAGCCCAGATTGGGCATAGATTTGTCGATAAATACGATCTTGTTCATCTGTCAGGTGCTTGGTAAGACTCAACGACTCTTGAAAATGTTTAACAGCTTTATCAATCAGCCTATCTGTTTTATTCGTATTCTTAGCTATGGCCTGTTCAAAATAACAATCGCCAAGCCAATATTGAATATCACATTGCTCTGTGATCTGAGTATTTTTATTCGTAATTCCATCCCAAGCCTGGTGCAGCTTTTCAATCGCTTCAGCGTATTTTCCCTCATTAAATAATGAAAGACTTTCAATAATCAAATCTTTAACAGCCATCATTTATCCCTCTATCAAACCAATCCATTAAAAACCAATCAGACGAAAATTGTACACCATATACCGAAGTCTTCCTTCCCGCCCCCAAAACATAAAACCGATTCAGTATCCATCCATGTTTATAAAAAGGTCGTCTGAAAACCTAAAAATACGGTTTTCAGACGACCTTTCGACCATCGGCTCTTACCTGTCCGTCCTGACCCGCACAAACGTGGCAAATTTCGGCGTGCCTTTTTGCGTGAAACCACGGTAGCGGTATGTGATGACCGAGCCGATTTTGGGCGGGTTGTCGCGGTCTTTGTCTTTGAAGCCGCTGCCGATGCGGAATTCGCCGTGTCGGTTTTTGCAGCCGACCGCGCCCAGCCGTCCGGCGTTGCGCCCTTTGCCTTCATAATGCCGCGTTACCGTGCATTCGTCGTCGTATTGGCTTTTCAGCTTCAATAATTGGCTGCTCCTGCCGCCGCTGTAACGCGATTCAGGCTGGCGCAGCATCACGCCTTCGCCGCCCTGCGCTTCGATTTGTTTCAAAAAATCCATCGCGTGCTGCCGGTCGCGGACTTTGGTTTGCGGGATGATGGTGATGGGCGCGTTCGGATGCGTTTTCAGCCATTGCGTTGCGACGGCGAGGCGTTGGTAGAGGTTGCCCTGCGCTTTGGGTACGTCGAAAACGTGTAGGCGGATGCCGCGCCAATCGCCGGAAGACGAGCGCACGGCGGCGGAAATCTGTTCAAACTGTCCGCGCCCGCTATACAGCTCGCCGTCGAGCGGATAGGGCGGGAACTGCGCGGTAAAACCTTTGGGCGGGGTAAACGCGTAGCCCTGCCTGCTGACCAGTTGCCGCCCGTCCCAATACGCGCGCACGCCGTCGAGCTTCTCGCTCATCGCCCAACCCGCAATCTCTTGGTCTTTGTATTCCTGCGCCAGCATCAAATCCGCGCCGAGCGCCGTTTGGATGAAAAAAGCGGCAAAAATCGGTATCATGCCCTGCATTGAAGTTCTCATAAACGTTCCAATAATGTGAGTGATTATTTCAAATATAATAATGATACCGCATAAACAGACCGAAGGTCGTCTGAAAACATCGTTTCAACGAAGTTCAAGCCCCCGTCCAACCACTACCCAAGGAATCCCGCCTCATGGCACTTCAAGCCGAAATCATTGCCGTTACCCCTTTCCGCCAAAACTGTACCCTTTTGTGGGATGACGAAACCCGCGAAGCCGTCCTGACCGATGTCGGCGGCGACGTTCCCTACCTGCTGCAAGAGTTGGACGCGAAAAACCTCACCCTGACCGCCATTTGGCTGACCCACGGACACCTCGACCATGCCGGCGGCGTGGTGGAATTGCGGAAACACCGCCCCGTCCCCGTCATCGGCCCTCATGCAGACGACGATTTCCTGCTCCAAGCCCTGCCCGAAACGACCGCCCAATACGGCTTTCCCGTTTCCCCCGCGTTCGAGCCGACCCGCTGGCTGACCGAAGGCGAAACGCTCAAGGTCGGCAGCCACGCCTTCCAAGTCCTGCACATCCCCGGCCACACGCCCGGCCACGTCGTTTTCTACTGCGCCGAAGCAGGGCTGCTCATCGCGGGCGACGTATTGTTTTACGAAACCATAGGCAGAACCGACTTCCCGCGCGGCAACCACGCCGACCTCATCCATAATATCCGCACCAAACTGTTCGTCCTGCCCGAAGACACCCGCGTCATCGCCGGACACGGCAGAATGACCGACATTGGACATGAAAAACGGCACAATCCGTTTTTTTAAATCCTGAAAGCAAAAGGTCGTCTGAAACACGGATAAGCGTTTCAGACGACCTTTTTATAGAAAATGAGTAAAATGCAATGGAATACACTTCAAAGGAAGTTCGTCATATGAAAACCGCGCATGAAACATTAGCTGAGTTCATTCAACAAATGAAAGATTATGAATTGTATTGGGGAGGGCTTACTCAAAAAAGTTTGGATGAAGGTACTTTTTTTGAAATTGATGAAGATGAAAACAGCAAAAAAAGATCTGACGAAATCAAAAAAATACACCACCAATTTTTATCTAAAAAAGCTTTATCTTTAAAGCGAGCTAGACAAGAAGCTCCTGATTTTCAAATGCCTCCAGAATATAACCAAACCATTACAGCCGAACGGAAAATCAGTGATAAAAAATATGAAATAGATGTGTTGGATGATAGTGGGGAAAAGAAAACCTATACGCTGGTTTTGGAAGGCGGGGAATGGAAAATCGATCAAATGGGTTTTATGTATTACGATAAATGGAAGAAGTCCCGCCAATTGTTTTGAATAGACGATAACTTGTCATCGGTTGGCTTAAGAATCAATACCCTGATAAAGTTGGTTGAAGGGCTGATTCCCGGAAAATTTGTTTTCTTAAAAAGGTCGTCTGAAAAGTTCAAAATCTTTTTATAGGGAATGAGTAAAATGCAATGGAATACACTTCAAAGGAAGTTCGTCATATGAAAACCGCGCATGAAACATTAGCTGAGTTCATTCAGCTAATGAAAGATTTTGAACTGTATTGGGGAGAAATTCTTCAAAATTATATGGATAAGGATAATTTTGGGGAGTTCTATTCAGAAGAAAATAAAGTTAAGCTTTCAGAGGGAATTAAAAGTATACAACATAAATTTTTATCAAAAAGGGCGCTGTCATTGAAACAGTCTCGACTGGAGGCGTTAATTTTTCGAATGCCTCCAGAATATAACCAAACCATTACAGCCGAACGGAAAATCAGCGATAAAAAATACGAAATAGATGTGTTGGAAGATGGGGAGGAAAAGAAAACCTATACGCTGGTTTTGGAAGGCGGGGAATGGAAAATCGATCAAATGGGTTTTATGTATTACGATAAATGGAAGAAGTCCCGCCAATTGTTTTGAAGAAACGATAATTTGTTGTCAGTAAATGGAGGTCGTCTGAAAAGCCCGAAATCTTTTTCAGACGACCTCCGCCTACTTTGACCGCGCTCAAACCTGCTGCGCTCTGCCCATGCCGCCCGATTTGAAATAATTTGTTTAAAAATAGAAGGATAGGTTTGTATTTTGCCCGAGGTCGTCTGAAAACCTGCGCTTTGCAAACCTGTGGTTTAGGATTAGTATAACTATACCAATTTATCCCAAATCCATTTCAAATCATTCACTTCGGAGAGATTCCATGAGCTACACGGCCCCTGTAAACGAATTGTGTTTCGGCATCCGCGTGCACGGCAGGTTGGACGAAATCCTGCAACTGCCCCATGCGGAAGGTTTGGATGCGGAAACGGTGGATGCGGTGCTGGACGAAGCGGCGCGGTTTGCCTCGGAACAATGGGCGGACACCAACTGCACCGGCGATTTGCACGGCGCGGGTTTTTCAGACGACCTGATCACCACTCATCCCGATTTGGCGCGTGCCTACTATGATTTCTGCGAAGCGGGCTGGGCGGGTTTGCGCGCGCCGGCGGAGTTTGGCGGACAGGGGCTGCCGGCGGTCGTGTCGGCGGCGTGTGAAGAGATGTGGTGCGCCGCCAACCTCGCCCTGTCGCTGATGCCGATGCTGACGCTGGGGGCGGTGGACGCGCTGTTCAAACACGGCAGCGAGGAGCAGAAACAGACCTATCTGCCGAAAATGTGCAGCGGCGAATGGGCGGGAACGATGAATTTGAGCGAACCGCAGGCGGGTTCGGATTTGAACCATATCGCCACCCGCGCCGTGCCGAAAGAAAACGGCGCGTATGCCCTCAGCGGTCAGAAAATCTTCATCACTTGGGGCGATCAGGAAATGACGGAAAACATCGTCCATCTGGTGCTCGCGCGCCTGCCCGATGCCGCGCCGGGCGTGCAGGGCGTGTCGATGTTTATCGTGCCGAAATATTTGGTGAATGCGGACGGCAGCTTGGGCGGACGCAACGGCGTGCGCGCCATCGGTATCGAACACAAGCTCGGCATACACGCCAGCCCGACCTGTACGATGGAGTTCGACAACGCCGAAGGCTATCTGGTCGGCAGGGCGGGCAAGGGTTTGGCGTATATGTTTACCATGATGAAAACCGCACGGCTGAACGTCGGCATCGAAGGCCACGCCGTTGCCGAACGCGCCTACCAAAACGCGCTCGCCTATGCGAAAGAGCGCGTGCAGGGACGCGACGAGGCGGACGGTTCAGACGACGTAGCGATTATCCGCCATCCTGACGTGCGCCGTATGTTGTTGATACAAAAGGCAACGCTCGCCGCCCAACGCGCCCTGTATCTGCGCGCCGCCGCCCTGACCGATGTTGCCGCCGCCTGCCCCGACAACGTATTGCGCAAAGAAGCGGAGCGCGAACTGGATTTCCTGATTCCCATCGTCAAAGCCTGGCCGACCGACAACGGCGTCGTCCTGACCAACCTCGCCGTCCAGATTTACGGCGGTGCGGGTTACGTCGAAGAAAGCGGCGTGGCGCAATACCTGCGTGACGTGCGGATTACGCCGATTTACGAAGGCACCAACGGCATACAGGCCGCCGATTTGGCAGGGCGCAAAACCACCGGCAAAAACGGCGCGCTGCCCTTGAAGCTGCTCGCCGAAGGCAAAGGGCTGGCGGACAAACTCGCGGCCGCCGAACCCGTCGTCGCGCAGCAACTGGCGCAAGCCATTGAAACGGCGGAACAAAGCATCGCCCGCATGGTCGGATACGCCGACCGTCCCGCCCTTGCCGCCGCCGCGTCCAACGCCTACCTGCAACAAATGGGGCTGACGCTCGGCGCCATCGGACTCGCCCGCGCCTACCTTGCCGCCGAAGCCGCCCAAAAGGACGACGCCGACGGCTTCGGCAGCGGTTTCTACGCCGCGCAGCAACACAACGCCCGCGTCTATTGCGCCCACGTCCTGCCGCAGGTTTACGCCTGCGCCGCGCAGATTGAAAACGTGCAGGCATTGCTGGACGTGCCGTTAGAACTTTATTGACGGATACGGGTTTGAAAAAGGTCGTCTGAAACCGGATTTTGGGTTTCAGACGACCTTTTTTGATAAGGGTGATAAGTGGACAGAACGCATTAATCGAATTGGGCAACCTGTCTGCTCGAGCATTGGACGGAAGGTTTGGATGTTTGTGCCGAATATGGAAAGGAAACAGGCTTGCCGCCGCGTAAAAAGGTCGTCTGAAAACGTTTTAACGCTATGAACTGGCCCCCAAATCTTGGACACTCATAAA
>NZ_KV838104.1:0-213 GCF_001838645.1 Neisseria sp. HMSC70E02
GGGCTTTGCGCATAATGCCGTCTAACAACTGATGGTCTTCCAGATGTTGCCGGTTTTCCTTGCTGTCGTAGCCTTTGTCGGCATAAACGGTCGTACCTTCGGCAATACCCTCCAACAAAGGGGAAAGATGGTTGCACTCATGGACATTGGCGGGGGTGATGTGCAGTTTCTCGATATAACCTTCCTCATCGGTACGGGTATGTTGTTTGTAAC